>JAIVGU010000007.1 GCA_020201445.1 Halobacteriales archaeon | reverse complement strand
GATGGAGAAGCGGTACTTCTGGTCCACCGAGTAGGCGGTCTGGTGGGCGGAGGCGGCGGGCGCCACCAGGAGGGCGGCGAGGGCCAGCAGGACGTAGGCGCGGGGGGCCATGCGCGGCGGATGCCAAGACCGCCTCAAAGAGTTTTGTCAGACGTTGAACAAACGTGGGTGTCCACCGGCCGATCCCCTGGCCCAGGAGAGGCAAGCCAGGCAGTTCCGAAAACCCCATGACTTGGAGAGCGCATGGCTGGGCATGGCTGCCGACCCGAAGGCCAAGGTGGACGTGAACCGCCCGAACGACGCCGCGGACCGCCTCGCGATGCTCAAGGAGCTGGCGAAGATGACCAAGCCCACCGGGGCGTCGTCGCAGGGGAAGAGCGAAGAGAGGCCGGACGACGAGTAGGCTTGCCGTCTAACCGCGAAACCCGCGAACGCGAGGGAAGGGTTCCTGGGTTCGCGGCCTCCGCGGTTCGTGGTGTCAGTAGGTGCGGGCGAACCGCAGCGTGTCCTTGGCCATCGTGCCGCACACGCCGCAGGGGCCGCCCTTGTTGTGCGCCTTGTCCATGCCAGCGGGGACGCCGAGCGTCTTGATGTCGAGGCCTTTCTCCACCTGCGCCGCGCAGTTGTCGCAGCAGATGGGCATGGCGAGGATGTAGCCGACGCCGGCCTTCTGGCCCTCGGCGTCGAGGGCGCGGGCCTCGTCGAGGGTCTTGGGGTGCTTGACGCGGGTCTGCACGAAGGCGGCCTGCCGCTCGAAAAGGGCCTTCTGGATGTCGGCCAGCAGGGCGTTGACGCCGGCCTCGAGGCCGTCGAGCGGGATGGCGCGCTTGCCCTCCTTGCCCATGTCGCGGCGCGCGGCGAAGGCGGACTTCTTCTCGACGTCCTTGGGGCCGACCTCGAGGCGCAGCGGGACGCCGCGCAGCTCCCAGTGGTAGTACTTCTCGCCGGAGGTCTTGGGGCGGTCGTCCAGCTCGACGCGCAGCCCGGCGGCCGCGAGGCGGTCCTTGACGGCGCGGCAGGCGGCGAGGACGGCGTCGCTGCCCTCCTTGAACAGGACGGGGACGATGACGACCTGGAACGGGGCGATCTCGGGGGGCAGGATGAGGCCGTTGTCGTCGCCGTGGCAGCCGACGATGGCGCCGACGAGCCGCTCGCTCATGCCGTAGGTGGTCTGGTGGCAATAGGCATGAGTCCCTCTGTATGTGAACGTTCCAACCTCCGGAATGTCTACCGGCGTTCCTCCGTTGGAATTTAGCTGCGGCAATTTCACTACAGTTACATTGCTTGACACTGGGGATGAAGAAGACTGCCCAGCCGTCACGAAATGGTACTTTCGCCCATTTACCTCCACCGAGAAGCCCATCCCACCAGGATTCCAGTTAACCTCTAGGTAAGTGAGTAATTCCGCTCTCATACCTGCGGCTTTCATCCAATGAACCATCGATTCCGCAAGCCCGCCCAACTCGTACTTCATGCCGTAGGCGCGGGCGAAGTTCTCGCCGTAGTAGTGGACCGTGGCGCACTGGAGGGTGCGGCCCGAGGGCATCACGACGTCGGCGCCGGTGGAGTCGACGGCGCCGGGGAACTTGTCCCAGTCGGGGCGCCGCGAGTAGAGGGCCGGCAGCGCGAGCTTCTGGTAGACGTTGCCGACGATGGCGAGGTCCAGCTCGACGTGCTCGCGCGCGGTCGTCTCGTCGGCGAAGACCGAGTGGTCCTCGAAGAAGTGGATTTCGCGCACGCGCATGAAGGCGCGTGTCTGCTTCGTCTCGTAGCGGAACACGTTGCAGATCTGGAACGTCTGGAGCGGCAGGTCGCCGTGACTGCGAATCCAGAGCGGGAAAATCTCGTACATCGCGCACTCGGAGGTGGGGCGCACCACCCAGCGCTCGCCGTCGGGCAGCGCGTTGTCGCCGGCGTGCGTGACCCAGAACACCTCGGAGCCGAAGCCCTTGATCTGGTCCGCCTCCTTCATGAACAGCTTCTCGGGGATCATCAGGGGGAACGAGACCTCGTCGTGGCGGGTGCGCTCCATCTCCTGCCGCGTGAACTGGTCGATGCGGCCCATGATGCGCTGGCCGTAGGGGCGCCAGATGTTCATGCCCTTGATGGGATAGCGCTTGTCGGTGAGCTCGGCGACCTCGACGACCTCGTTGTACCACTCCATGAAGTCCTTGGACTTGGGGACAGTGGTTGCAGGCATGACGGCCGGGCCACTGGGGACTCGCATAAAAGCCCCGCCCGGGGCGTCTGACCTTGACTGGCCTTGCACCTACCCCCTCGACGCGCCGCGGCCGAAGCAGGGATTTCCGGGGTGTCTGAAATTTTTTCCCTCCATTCGCCCCTCCGAAACCACGGATTCCACGGAGGACATGGAACCACCCTCTCCGTACCTCCGTGGAATCCCTGGTTCGGCAGGGGCGGCGAGGAAGGGTAGCTTCTTCTGCCGCGCCCCGGGTCGCTGGCCATGCGGCGCGCGCAGTGGCTTCCCCTGCTGGCGCTGCCGCTCGCCCTCGGCGCTCTGCCCACCGGCGCCCAGCCCACGGCGGCCTCCGGCGCCGAGGCGACGGTCCTCCTGTTCCACCCGCTCGACCAGGTGGACCCCTTCGGCATCCAGTTCGGGGACGGCGACCCGTTCTCGGCGCGATACGCCGCCGTGGCGGCGCAGACCGGCCAGTTCGACTATCCTGTCTTCGTCGCCGACGGGCTCCGCCCCATCCAGGCGCTGCCCGACGCCGAGAAGCCCTACCAGGGGACGCTCGATGCCTACGAGGCGGCCGTCACGGCGCGTCCCGATGCCGCCGCGCTCACCCTCACGCTTGCCACGCAGAAGTCGGGGCCGCAGGCGCTCCTCAGGGTCGACGTCCTACCCCACGCGCCCATCCAGGAGAGCCAGGGGCAGGCCCTCCATCTCCACGTCGCGCTCGCCGAGGACCCGGTCCACTACCGGCCGCCCGCGCCGGTCTCCAACGGCGTCGTCGACCACCGCTTCACCGTGCGCGCCTACCGCGACCTCGGCCCCATCGACCTCGCAGCGCCGGGCAACTTCACGGCGGCCATTCCCCTGGACGCTGGGTGGCAGGCCGACCATCTCCTCGCCGCCGCGTGGGTGCAGGCCGACGGCACGCCCGGCCGCTTCGCCCCGACCGAGGTGCTGCAGGCGACCCACGCCCCGCTCGGCGGCACGGTGCGGCAGGAGGCGAAGGGCGTCCTCGTCGAGGTCTACTCGGCGACGTGGTGCACGCCCTGCCTCTACGGCGACCTCGCGGCGGAGCAGGTCGCCATCCGCCACGCCGGCGCGCAGCCGCTGCCCGAGCCCGCCGCCCGCTACTTCGAGGCGCCGCCGCAGCCGCTCCTCGCCGTCGCCTCCGCCGCCTTGGTCGCGTTGGCCGTTGCGTTCCTGCCGCGCGGAGGCCGGCAATGACCGCTGCATCTCCTCTACCAAACCACGAATTCCACGAAACCGTCCTCCCGGTTCGTGCAATTCGTGGAATTCGTGGTTCCGTCGGGGTGGGGCGTTGATCGCCGCCGCCCTGCCCTGGCTCGCCCTTCTTGCGTCGCTGCTGGCCCTCGGCGCCACCACCGCGACCCTGCTGCGCAACCGGGCTCTCGACCGCGCAGCCTCCTCCTTGTGGGCCCTCGCCGCGCTGCTGAGCCTCGCCGCGTTCGCGTGGCTGGCGAGCCGGTTCCTCGCGGCGGACCTCTCGCTCTCCTACGTCTTCTTCTACACCCGCACCGACCTGCCGTGGCCGTGGCGCCTCGCCGGCACCTGGGCCGGCCGCGAGGGCTCGCTGCTGCTCTGGGGCACCGCGCTGGCCGCCATTACCTCTCTCGTCGCGTGGGGGCACGCCCGCCGCGCCGCCGAGGACCCGGCCCTGGAGCTGGCCCGCCGCTGGGCGCGCTGGTTCCTCGGCCTCTTCTCCGCCGCCTTCCTGCTCGCCGTCGCGCTCCAGGACACGTTCTCCCCCACCAGCGCGAGCCTGCTCGCCGGCCGCCCGCTCGGCAACGGCCTCAACCCGACGCTCAAGTCGGCGTTCATCCTCATCCACCCCCCCGTGATGTTCGTGGCCTACGCCCTCGCGACGGTGCCCGCCGCCGCCGTGCTGGGCCACCTCGCCTCCGGCACCGACCGCTGGAGCCGCGTGGCCCTCCTGCCAAGCCGCGTCGGCTGGCTCCTGTTCACCTTCGCCATCGGCCTGGGCGCGATGTGGGCCTACTACACCCTCGGCTTCGGCGGCTACTGGGCGTGGGACCCGGTGGAGGTCGCGAACCTGCTGCCGTGGCTGGCGCTCACGCTCTACCTGCACGCGCAGCTCCACCACCTGCGGCACGGCTCCTACCGCGCCCTCGGCCCGCTGCTCGGCGTCCTGCCGCTGCTGCTCACGCTGTTCTCCACCATCAGCACCCGCAGCGGCCTGTGGGTCAGCGTGCACGCCTTCACCGACCCGACGGACGCCTTCGACCCGGACCCCGGCGGGCGCTTCCTCGGCATCCTGCGCGTCGAGCCCAGCCTTGCCTTCCCCGTCGCGCTGTGGCTGGCGACGCTGGGCGTGTTCCTCGCGCTGTGGTGCCGCCGCCTCGCGCTGGAGGACGGCCGCTTCCCCCACGCCAGCAAGGCGGTCGCCGCGCTGTTCGGCGCCTTGGCCGGCTACGCCCTCCTCGCCCCCGCGAGCCTGCTCTCCATCCTGTTCGAGGCCGCGCATGCCGTGAGCAACGGGGCGACGGGCTACGGCCTGCTCGGCCTCACCTTCGCCGCCTTCCTGCTCGGGGCGTTCCCCGCGCTGCTGCGGCCCACCGGCTCGCGCAAGCTCCGCCTCGACCTGCGCAGCCTCGCCGCCTACGCCATCGGCGCGCTCGCCGTCGCCCTCATCCTGCTGTTCCTGTTCCACATGGCGGCGGTCAACGGCTGGCGCACCAGCTTCTACGAGGCGCGCTTCCCCTGGCTCGCCACCCCGGTCCTCCTCGGCCTGCTGGTCTTCCAGGCGCACGGCTCCTACGGGCGCAAGCGCAGCCTCCGCATCGCGGCCGCGGCGTGGGCCCTCGCCATCGCGGCGGCGCTCCTGCTCCCCACACCGGCTGGCGGCACCTACCTGGCCGTGCTGGCGGCGGCGCTCGTCCTGGTGAGCGTCGACCGCATCCGCCGTGCCGCGCCCGTCCCCCAGACCCCGCGCCCGGTCCGCCGCGCCGCGACGCTGGCCTGGCTCGGCGCGGTGCTGGACGTCCTGTTCTGGGCCGACCCGCCGACGCGGTTCACCTACGGGCCCTTCGCCGCCCACGTCGACGCGCCGCTCCAGCTCCTCCTGCTCGCGATGTCCCTCGTCGTGCTGTGGCAGGCGACACGCCTGCTGGCCGGCGCCGCGCACCGTCCTGGCCTGACGCTGCTCGCCATCGGCCTGCTGCACGGCTTCTACGCGGCCCCCGTGCTCGCGCTCGGCGCGTGGCTGCTGGCCCGCAAGGACGGCTTCCCCGCCGCCGGCCTCGGCAAGGAGACGCGGGCGCGGCTGCGGCTGGTCGGCCTCTACGGGGTCCACCTCGCGATGGCGGTGCTGCTGCTCGGCTACGCGCCCAGCACCTACTTCCGCCACGAGGCGCGCGGCGAGGTCGGCGTCGGGCAGGACTTCACCCTCGGCGCCACCACGCTGCACTACACCGGCACCGAGATGGACGCCCCCGCGGCCGGCGCCCCCGCCGACGTCCTGCGCCCCGGCTTCGTCGTGCTGCGCGGCGGGCAGGCGGTCGGCACCGTCGAGGGCCGCCTGGAGTGGGAACCCCAGTCGCAGACGCACTACCCGCTGCCCGCGACGTGGCGCACCGCGACCGGCGACCTCTACGTCGAGCTGGAGGCGGTCCACGTCGTGGCCGGCTCGCCCTGCCTCGGCAGCAGCCCCGGCGGCGCCTGGGTCGAGGCCTACAAGGGCGGCGTGCCGAGCCGGGTCTGCGCGGGCGCCCTCGTCGACCAGGTGCGGCTGCGCGCCGTCGACCTCCCCGGCCTCGGGCTGGTGTGGCTCGCCTTCGCGCTGGGCGTGGGCGCCATGGCGCTGCTACTGGCCACCGACCCCGACCCGCCGCGCCCACGTCAGCAGGCCGGGTTGTCGGGTGCGTCGCCGGCGCCGTCGGTGCACCAGAAGAGCGTATAGTCCTCCGTCACGCCCACGGGGACGCTGAAGGCTGCCCTCCACTCCCCCTGCGGGATGCGCTCCACGGTGGCTTCGTCCTCGCCGCCGCTGCCCGGGAGGAAGGCGCTCGCCTGGAGCGTCTCCGTCTGGCCGTCGGGCAGCGTGAGGGTGGCGCGCAGGGTGCCGGGGGCGGCGCTGCCCGGGATGCGCAGCAGGAGGTGGACCGTCCCGTGCTCCTTCAGCGTGAAGCTGGCCGTGGTGGACGCGCCCACGGTGGCCGTGCCGCTGGCTTGGCCGGCCTCGATGGGCGGCAGCTCGGGCGGGCGGTCGATGACGACGCGGGGCGTGCGCGGCGGCAGCAGGGAGCCGTTGGCGGCGTTGACGCGGGCCTTGAAGGTCTGGTTGAGGATGCCGTGCTCGCCGCCCTCGACCTCCCAGCGCAGCGGCGCCCCGGCGGGGGCGGCGTTGAGGACGTAGGTCAGCACGCCGCTGGGGGAGTCGCGGATGCGCTCCAGCGAGGCGTTCCCGCGCAGCGCGCCGAGGGCGTCGCCGGAGTCGACCGCCCACCGGCTGTCCGTGGCGAGGTCGGGCAGGCGGTTGGCCGAGCCGGGGAACTCTTTGGTGAAGGTCGCCTTGCCGCTGCCGTCGACGATGACGCGGAAGGTGCCGGGCGCGTCGTGGCCGAAGACGAAGCCCCACGCCGGCAGCCGGCCGTCGCCCACGTCGCCGTCGTCGTCGGGCAGCAGCCGCGCCAGGCCGTCGTCCAGCTCCTGGCCGTCGCGGCCCAGGGTCCGCAGCGCCTCGAGGTAGCCCTTGGCGTTGGCCATCTCGGCGCCCGACACGCTGAGCAGCCGGGCGTCGCTGTCCCAGCCGTGCGCCTCCTTGAGCGCCGTCTCCAGCGCCGCGCGGGCGGTCAGCGGGCCGTGGCCCACGCAGCCGGCCAGCAGCAGCACGGTGGCGGCCAGGCCGAGGAGGGCGGGGAGGCGCATCGGCCACCCAATCGCGGCGGGGTGGCTTAAGCCTCGCCGCACGCCGAGGAGGTGTCCTGCGCCGCCATCCGGGAGCCGGGGGCGCACCACGCGAGGTCGTACTGCTGCAGCACGCCCGCGTCGAGGTGGACGGCGACCGTGTAGCGGCCCGCGTGCGGCGCCTCCAGCTCCGCCGTGGCGGGGGCGTTGCCCGCCAGCGCGGCGGTGAAGGTCACGGTGGCGGTGCGGCCGTCGGGGCCGGTCACGGTGGCGGTCGCCTGGGTCGGGGGCGCCGCGCGGGGGAGGCTGAGCTGGAGACGCAGCTTGCCGTGGCCGGCGGACTCGACCTCGAAGGGCGAGCCCGCGTCGGGGTCGGCCAGGGAGAGGGTGCCGCGCTCGCTGCCGGTCTCGGTCGGCACGAAGGTGCGGTTGCCGCGGGGGTGGTAGTAGGGCGAGCCGATGCCGCCCGCGTCCGCCTCGGCGGTGCCGTCGGCCGATGAGAAGGCGTCGTCGAGGTCGGGCGCGATGGTGACGTTGCCGGAGGTGGCGTCCACCGTGGCGAAGGCGGTGTCGCCCAGGTCGTCGAAGCTCGCGCCGAGGGCCAGCACCCAGACGGGGCCGGTGGGGCCCGGCATGAGCGCGAGGCTCGCCACGACGGCGCCGCCGCGCTGGCCGGCGAACGTGGCGTTGTGCTCCGCCGCGAGCCGCATCGCGTCGTCGGAGTCGATGGCGAACTCGCCGATGGGCCGCTCGCCCCGGGAGCCCTTGTCCTCGTCGTCGACGTGGCGCAGCAGCTCGCGGCCGCCCGCGTCGATGGCGAGCAGCAGCTCGCGCTCCCCGGCGCGGAAGCCGAAGATCCACGCCCCGGCGCGGCCGTCGCCCACGTTGCTGTCGCGGTACTGGAGCAGCTGCGCCTGCGGGCTGTCGGCGCCGGCCTGCGCCGCGGCGGCCGCAAGGAACGGTGGCAGCTCCTTGAGCTCGATGCCCACGATGCCCTGCAGGGCCGCGTCGGCGTCCCAGTCGTGCGCGATGGAGCGGGCCTTCGCCGCCACCTCCCCCGCGGTCGCCTCGCTGGCGCCGAGGCAGCCGGCGAGGGGCGTGAGGACCAGGGCGGCGAGCAGGAGGGCGCTGGGGCGCATGGCCGTCCCATTTGCCGACGGGGATATGAAGAGGCTGGAGCGGCCATGAAACTTCGATCCCGCCGCCGCCCGATGCATGGATGTCGGCTGCGTTGGCGGACAACAACCCTTTTGTCGCCGGCAACCCCCCCTGGGGCGTGACGCGGTGGCTCGCCGGGCTCCTGCTGGTGGCACTGCTGCCGCCGGCCGCCGCCCACGCCGAGCAGGACGCGGCCCTCCTGCGGCCCGACGTGCTGCGCGCCGGCCACGCCCCCGACGCGGTGGAGCCGCACAGGCAATGGACCGGCTTCCTGGTCCTGCGGCCGGGCCACAACGTCACCGCCGCGCAGTACCAGATTTGCCGGGTCGGGCAGGCCTGCTTCGCGCCGCCGTCGCCCGCCACGCGGGTCGGCAACGACACCTTCGCCTTCGACACGGCGGACTACAAGGCCAACGGGAAGCCGGTGGACTACCAGCCGGGCTGGCGCATCGGCGTGCAGTGGGTCCTCACCGAGGGCGCCGGCAACGCGACCCGGCAAAGCCTGTTCCCGCAGGGGCCCGGGCCGGGCGACCCCGCCTGCGCGGGCGACGCGGCGGCGCTGGCGTGCCAGGAGCAGCACTATCTGGCGTTCGACATGGCGCCGGTGGCCAAGGAAAGCCCCGCCCAGGGCGTGGCGCTGCCCGTCGCCGCCCTGCTGGCCCTTGGCGTGGCCGGGAGGGCGCGGCGCCGCCATGCCTGACCTCCGACGCGACGGCGGCTTCGCGGGCGCGGCCTACCGCAACCGCAGCGGCGGGATGTGGCTGCTGCTGGCGCTCCTGCTCGTCCTGCCCGCCGGCGCGACCCTCTACGACGCCGTCCACGCCGACACGCCCGCGCCTCCCTTCCACCTCGTCAGCACGGGATTCGAGAATGGCGTGATGGGGCCGCGCGTCCCGTTCGGCCTGGAGGACTACCGCGGCAAGACCCTCGTCCTCGACCTCATGGCGGTCTCCTGCACGGCGTGCCGCTACGTCACCGCCGACGTCCTCGCGCCGCTCCACGCCACCTACGGCGGCCGCGGCGACTTCGCCCTCCTCTCCGTGGACGCGTGGGCCGACCCCGCCGTGGCCGGCGACCCGAGGCTGGGCTACGCGGGCGGCGAGAGCGAGGGGTCCCTCGTCGAGCTGCAGCGCAGCAGCGGGGTGCCGTGGCGGCACGCGCTGGACACGGACCAGGTCTGGCAGAAGTACAGCGCCGTGTCGCTGCCCCGCGTCGTCGTCATCGACGCCGCCGGCCACGTCGTGCTGGACCACGTTGGCTCCCCCAGCCGCGCCCAGGTCGAGGCGGCGGTGCGGCAGAGCCTCGCCGGCCAAGCCACGCCCGTGCCGGTCCTGCGCCTCGGCCTCGCCGGGCTGGCGTTCGTGGCGGGCGCCGCGGCGGTGCTGACCCCCTGCACCGTGGGCCTGCTGCCCGCCTACCTCGCCCTCCTGCTGCGGCCCGCCTCCGGCCCCTCCCCGGCGCGGCGCGTCCTGCGGGGCGGCCTCGCGGCGGCGGCCGGCATCGTCACCGTCTACGCCGCTCTCGCCCTCGCCTTCGCGTTGGCCGGCGACGCGCTGCGCCCCTGGCTCTCCCGCGCCGGCCCCGTGGTGGGGGCGGCGATGGTCGTGGCCGGCCTCGCCGCGGCGCTGGGGCGGGGC
>JAIVGU010000328.1 GCA_020201445.1 Halobacteriales archaeon | reverse complement strand
GGTCCACTTCATGTCGCGGTCAAGCGCGCCGTACTGCGTCACCTCCTTGGGCACCTGCAGGTCGCGCGGCTGCTCCATCGTCTTGACGACGCGGCCGAGGCCCAGCAGGTGCTCGGCGACGGCGGCGCTGAAGGTGGACTTGCCCGAGCCCGGCGGGCCGGCGACGAACACGCCGCGGGCGTGGCCCTCCAGGCGGTCGAGCAGCTTCTGCTCCAGCTTGTAGTCCTCCATCCTCTTCTTCGTGATGGGGCGCACGGCGGTGATCTCCAGCCCGTCGCTGAAGGGGCGCTGCGCGATGGTGATGCGCATGGGGCCGAGCTGGATGACCATGCAGCCGTGCTTCTCCATCTCGATGAAGGAGTTGTAGTCGCGCTTGGCGAACTCGATGCACTCACGGGCGATGGCGCGCAGCTCCGCGTGGCCGGCGTCCTTGGCGCCAGGGCTGAAGGGCTGGTACTTGACGGCGCCGGGCTGGCCGCGCTTGACCATCGGGACGCAGTCGGCCTTGAGGTGGACCGACATCGTCTGCGGGTCGAAGTACTGCCACAGCTTCAGCTCCGCGAAGTCCTGCTCCTTCACGATGGGCCGGATGTAGTGGTGCCGGATGCCCTGCGCCGCAGCGGCGTGGGCCTGCACGCGGTCGGAGGTGACGAAGAGCGCGCTGTGCGCCACGGCGGCGTCGCGGATGCGGGCGTCGATGGCGCCGCTGCGGGCGAGGCCGACCTCGCCGGCGCTGGGCCGCTCGCCGATGAACTCGACGGTGATGGCGCCGTCGCGGGCCATCTTCTGCAGGGTGCCGAGCTCGTCCAGGCCGGCCACGCCGGTCTCCAGGCCGCGGTTGGCCTGCGCCTCCAGCTCCGCGAGTGCCGCGACGGGGACGAGGACCTTGGCCTTGGGGAACTGCCCCGAGCCCAGCAGTTCGGTGATGCGGCCGTCCACCAGCACGGAGGTGTCGGGCACCAGCGTCTCAGGCACAGGGCAAGGAGCGGTCCAGGCTGGATAACGGTGATGATTGCCGTAGGATGGTTTCCTCTGGAGCCTAGCCAAACCGCGAAAGCCGCTAACCCGGGGAAACAGTTCCCGGTCTTGCTTTGGACGTTCGCCGCCGAACCGCGGAGACCGCGGAACCATTTCCGTGGCCTCCGCGCTCTCCGCGGTTCGTTGGGCCTTTGTCAGGTTCGCGGTTCGCCGGCTGCCGGCTTGCGCCGGAACGTTCCCCTCGCCTTGGCGTGGACGATGAGCGCCACCGCCGCCACGATGAGCGCGCTCGCCGCCAACAGGCGCAGGGTGATGGGCTCCCCCAAGGCAAGCGTGCCGATGAGGACCGCCACGACCGGGTTCACGAAGGCGTAGGTCGACGCCAGCGCCGGCGGCACCGTGCGCAGCAGCCACAGGTAGCAGGTGAGCGCGAGGATGGAGCCGAACAGGCTGAGGTAGAGAAGCGACAGGGCGCTGCGCAGCGACACCTGCGCGACCTGCCAGCCGTCGGCCTCGCCGCGCAGCAGGCCCGCCGTGAGCAGGATGGCGCCGCCGCAGAGCATCTGCAGGGCCGTCGACTGGGCCAGCGAGGCGGTGGGGCCGGCGACGGGGCGGCGCGAGAGGAGCGAGCCCCACGCCCACATCGCGGAGCCGAGCAGCACGAGCCCGACGTAGAGCGGGTTGACGCCGCCCTGCCAGCCGTCCGCCGTGCCGGACAGGATCGCGACGCCGACGAGGCCGACGCCCAGGCCGACGAGGACCTGGCGGCCCGGCGGCTTGCGCTCCAGCGCCCCCTCGAGCGCGACGACCCACATCGGCACGGTGGCGATGAGCAGGGCGGCGACCCCGGTTGGCATCGCCTGCTCCGCGAGGGAGAGGAAGCCGTTGCCGCCCGCGAGCATGAGGAAGCCCAGCGCCAGGGCGCGCGGCCACGCGGCCCTGGGGGGCGCCCCCTCGCCGCGCGCGACGGTCCAGCCGTAGAGCAGCCCGCCCGCGACGAGGAACCGGATGCCCGCCATCAGGAACGGCGGGATGGTCAGCACGGCGTCGTGGATGGCGAGGTAGGTCGAGCCCCATACGACGTAGACGACCGCGAAGGCCAGCAGGACGGGCAGCCGCGCCTTCCCGGTCACGCGCCGGACGACCCGGCGCCCCCACTTGAAGGCGCCTTCGCACCAGTGCCGGACTCCCAGATGGGGAGGCCCAGCTCGTCGCACCACGCCAGCGCCTGCTCGCGCTCGGGGCCCTTCATGCCCTTGCGGTGCAGGTAGACCCCCTGCGCCGCCGGCGTCGCGAGCCACGCCTTGCGCAGGGTCTCGCTGCCGTGCAGGCTGTGGCTGGGCAGCAGGTGGCCGAAGTCCGCCTCCCCGGCGAGGGCGAGGTCGGTGTGGCGCGGGTGGTAGTGGCCGCCGCCGACGCCGACCAGGACCGGGCCGTGGCCGCGCCCCTCGCCGCGCAGCACCTCCTGGATGGCCTGCGCCATGGCGCGCGCCGAGGGGACGTCGCCGTACCAGCGCTCGTCCGACCCGATCTCCACGAACAGGCTGGGCAGCGTCATCAGGGGCCCGTGGTGGGTGCCCTCGTAGGTCAACTGGTGCGGCAGCCCCGCGGCGGTGGCGTGGTGCTTGATGCGCCGGAGCAGCGCGCCCATGTCGCGCGCCGCGGCGGGGCTGAACGTCTCCGGCTGGCCGCCGAAGCGGGCGGGCCCCGGGTTGCCGATGGGG
>JAIVGU010000327.1 GCA_020201445.1 Halobacteriales archaeon | reverse complement strand
GCCTCAGTGCGTATGCAGTGGCGATCCATGTGGTAGGAGCATAGCTCCTGGCTACACAAACCACAGACTTTCCTGGTCTCAGGGGCGCATTTGTCGCTGCCTGGGGCCTCGGGCGTTGCGCAAGGCGTGTCCCTGTATCCAAGGCAGCTATGCGCAACTGATGGCGGAGAGCTTGAGACGATTATGTCATCGACGGCCAGGTAGTTGCGATGTTCATGTCTTGGGGGATACCATAGGTCCCTATTTTCAGGCATAGTGCTTCGGGGATACCAGGGTCCCATCTTTTCAGACCTCGTAGGGGGTGGCTAGTGCGTGCCATTCTTCCAGGTCGCCTTCAATGAATACGCGTTGCCACTCGCCGCACTTCCGGCATCCGCAGTTGTCCGGGTGTGCTTCAGGCGTGCCGCGGGTGGCGCGTTGGGTCCTGCCGATTTCACCGTCGGCCATGTGTCCAAAGGACCGGTGGAGGATGCGAGCGGACTTTCTTTTGCCGTCTGCTCTCATAGGGGCCGATTCAAAGAGTTTGAGTCGCCACGAATATTCTGCGTAGGCGGCTTCCCAGTCTTGGATGCCTAGCCAAGTGGTTTCGTAAGGCTCCTTGTAGGACTCCCAACCGACGAGGCGTTGCTCTGCGTTGTATCGGAGCTTGCGGAGGTCAATCATTTCTCGCAGTTGATAGCTCAGAATCTTGTGGTATCGGGCATAGGATTCGAGCGGTGTGCCGACGTAGATGCTCGTCGCTTTAGCGCCAAGGCGAAGTGCTTGGGCATTGGTTTCAACGATTTCGACGGCGCGGGCGTAGTCTTCTCCGCGCCCGAGGCTGAAGTCACGGCTGTAGCGGTGAAATTCCTCATCCTCGACTACGGAGACTTTTCCGTCTTGGACGCGGTATCCGTTTAGGGTGAGGTCAATATGGGGGTGGCGTCGGGCGAGGCCGGCTTCGCCGTGGTCCTGGTAGCTCATGTGTGCGCCCAGGCGGCACATCAGTGCGGGTTGGTCCATCTCCCAAAATTGGTTGAGGAAGACGAACGGATTGCTGCAGTCACGGCAATCGGCGAGGTCATAGCCCAATAGCCCTGAGGTCCTGGCGCTGTGACGCCGGCTGTAGGCGTCCAGCCTCTGGATTGCCTTTTCGTAAGCCCTTTCCTTTTGGGATGCACGAAGCTGCAATCTGTGGTCGCCGGTCCCTAGGGCGTTTGGCCGGTTCCCGCGTAGTGGTTTGGCCTGGTTCTTTTGCATGCGCCATTTACGCGGATGGGGGAAATGAATGTTGCTGAGGGGTGTCCTAAATTGGCGGGCTTCATTGGCGTAGTTTGTGGTTTTCTTGAAGGGCGACAATGCCGCGTTCAAGTGCATGGCTCAGACTTGAGAATTCTCGGCCAGAACCGCTTCGGGCGGCGACCCATGCCAGCAGTTTGCGGTCAAGCGTGACTGAGACGCTGGCTTTTCGGAGGGAGGACCCCATGGGGGCCACTGAAGCGGCGGCAAGGTATAAGGGCCAAGCCGTGCTAAGCACGGCTATGGGCCCCCTTGGCGTGCTAAGTACGGACGGGTGCCAGTACTGTCGAAAACCGATGAAACCCCGCCTTCGCGCACGAAGTCAAGGGGCTGCCCAATGGGATTGGGTGGGCATGTGCTATCAGTGTCAGGCGAACGGCCCGGTCGCCAATGGAAAATCTTCAAGCGCTACCGTTGCTGCGCGGGGGCCACCTGCGGTGCAGCCCGTTGTTCCATGGCGTGGGCGGGAGGCGGCCAAGGCGTTCGCCGCTCGCAATGGCAGATCGGCTGTCAGGACCATGGCGGTGATGCCTAGGATGCCTGAGCGCGAAGCGCTCCGGCTACTAGCGATCGTGAGGCAGACGCCTGGATTGCGGGCGGCGCAGTATGCGGCGCTATTCAATCGGCACAAGGCCGAAACGAAGCATTATCTCCGGTTGCTCCTCGCTGCGGGGGCAGTTGCAGTCAGCCCAGCGGGCGTGGGTGGCCCCAAATCGATTTGGGCCATTCGCGGCGTTCCTTTGGTTCCCTGGGCTGGAAAGATGCCCCCGAGGGTAAGAGGGCGCGATCCAATTCCAAAAAGCGAGAACCAGAGGTTGGCTCGGGCCATAGCGTCGGAGGCTCTTTGGTGTCAAGAGAATTCGTTGCGCTGCTCGTGATGAGGGCGGCCGGTGGACCTCGCTTAGTTGTCGTCGGGCGTAATTCGAGGTCCCTGGTTGGCGCCGTGGTGGAGGTCCTGGTGGACCTCGCGCCGTGGTCGAGGTTCCTGGTGGACCTCGCGTCGTGGTCGAGGTTCCTGGTGGAACCTCGGGGGCGTTGTCGTGGTTTGAGGTCCTGGGGAACCTCGCGGCGCGGAGTGGTGGTGGAGGTCCTGGTGGAACCTCGGGGCGTCGTCGTTGGGTCTGAGGTCCCCGGGGAACCTCGCGGCGTGGAGTTGTGGTCGAGGTCCTGGTTGGACCTTGGTCGTAGGTTGAGGTTCCTGGTGGAACCTCGCGTCCGCGGTGCGAGGTCGTTTCCCCCTGCGGCAACGTGTTGGTTGAGCTTGCTGCGCAATGCTTGTCCCCCCCTGCTTACGCCGCCCAGCGGCGCCGAGCCCCTTTCTGTAAGATGATGGCGACGCGTAAGGGAGCCCCCTGGCGCAGCCGGGGAAAATGCGCCCCAAGGCATGGGGGCGGATGGGTGGTCGGGGCGGGGGGCCCATGAAAATTGGGAAAAGG
>JAIVGU010000149.1 GCA_020201445.1 Halobacteriales archaeon | reverse complement strand
GGTCAAGATGCCCAGCGCGCCCTTCCACACCTGGCTCCCCGACGCCCACGTGCAGGCCCCCACCGCGGGATCCGTCATCCTGGCCGGCGTCCTCCTGAAGATGGGCAGCTACGGCCTGATGCGCATCGCCCTCCCCATCCTCGGCGACGCCTTCACCGCGATGAACCACGTCGCCCTCGGCCCGCTCGCGTTCGACTGGTCCTACCAGTGGGCGTTCTACGTCCTCGGCACGGTCTCCGTCGTCTACGGCGCCTTCCTCTGCCTGGCGCAGGACGACCTCAAGTCGCTCATCGCCTACTCGTCGGTCTCGCACATGGGTCTCATTACCCTCGCGCTGGCCACGATGACCCCGCTCGGCTTCGCGGGCGCCGCCTTCATGAACGTCGCGCACGGCGTCATCTCGGCCGGGATGTTCATGGCCGCCG
This sequence comes from Halobacteriales archaeon, assembly GCA_020201445.1. The sequence goes on along the minus strand of JAIVGU010000149.1, from coordinate 2,289 downwards.
GCTCGCTGCAGCACAGCACCGGCACCCGCCTCATCAGCCGCCTCGGCGGTGTCGGCGCCAAGGTGCCCCGCCTCGCTGGCCTCACGCTGACCTTGTTCCTCGCCAGCCTCGGGCTGCCGGGACTGATGGGCTTCATCGCCGAGTTCACCATCTTCGCCTCGGTCTGGCAGGCATTCCACTGGTGGATTCTGATTCCCATCTGGAGCATCCTCGTCACCGCCGGCTACTACCTGTGGGCGATGCAGCGCGCCTACTTCGGCCCCGAGCGCCGCCACCCCGACGTCGACTGGGAGCACATCCACGATGTCCCCGCCACCGAGCGCTGGAGCATGGCGGTCCTCATCGGCCTCGCCCTGCTGTTCGGCATCCTGCCCGGCCTCCTGATGGGCCAGATGGACCACTGGACCACGGGTGTCCTTGGCCTCCTGGGCGCGGGCGCAGGAGGCGCCTGAATGGGCTTCCTCGACTTCCTGCTGCCGGACCTGCGCTGGCAGAGCATGACCCCCGAGCTGGTGCTGCTGCTGTTCGCCGTCCTCGCCCCCCTGGTGGCGCTGTGGGACGCCGACCGCCGCGGGATGCGCCAGTTCACCCTCATCGGCCTCGGCGGCAGCCTGCTGCTCACCGTGGGCAGCCTGTTCAACATCCACTTCGGCATCCCCGGCACGAGCCTCAACTTCACGCTGGAGTACCAGGGCAGCAACCTCGACGGCGCCTTCGTCGTCACCTACGCCAGCCAACTCCTCAAGGCCATCTTCCTCTCCGTCGGCTTCCTCGCCGTCCTGGGCATCGGCCGCCCCCTCAAGGGCCGCGCCGAGGAGGACTTCGGCGAGTTCTGCGCCCTCCTGCTGTTCGCCGTTCTGGGCATGATGGTGGTCGCCTCCGCGCAGGAGCTCATCACCCTCCTGCTGGGCATCGAGACCGCCAGCCTCTCCTCCTACCTGCTCGCCGGCTTCCGCCGCGACCGCGTCGGCGCCGAGGCCAGCCTGAAGTACTTCGTCATCGGCGCCATCTCGAGCGGGATGCTGCTGTTCGGCATCAGCCTCGTCTACGGCATGGCCGGCACCACCAACCTCCCCGCCCTCGGCAAGCTCCTGCTCGCGCACGGCCCCTTCGACGCGCTCACCCTCGTCCCCATCGCCCTGCTCATCGCCGGGCTGGGCTTCAAGATCAGCGCCGTGCCCTTCCACGCCTGGGCCCCCGACGTCTACTCCGGCAGCCCCGCCCCCGTGGCCGGGATGCTGGCGGCGGGCAGCAAGGCGATGGGCTTCGCCGCGGTGCTGAACGTCTTCCTCGTCGGCCTCGTCGGCATCAAGACCAACTGGCAGCTCATCGTCGCCCTCGTCGCCGCCGCCTCGATGTTCGTCGGCAACCTGGTGGCGCTGCAGCAGACCAACATCCGCCGCATGCTCGCCTTCAGCAGCATCGCGCAGGCGGGCTACCTGCTCATCGCGGTGGCCGTCGGGACGAGCGCCCAGGACGGCGGCGTCTACGCCGTCGGCGGCAGCCTGTTCCACCTCATGGTCAACGCCGCGATGAAGCTCGGCGCCTTCCTCGTCGTCGGCGCCCTCCTCTACGTGGGCATCCCCGACCAGGTCTCCGACTGGAGGGGCCTGGGCCGGCGCGCGCCGCTGCTGGCCTTCGCGATGGCGATGTTCCTGCTCTCCATGGCCGGCATCCCGCCCCTGGGCGGCTTCGCCAGCAAGTTCGTCCTGTTTAGCAGCGCCGTCGACGCGGGCGCCACGCAGGGCCTCGGCTGGCTCGCCTGGCTCGCGGTGCTGGGCGTCCTCAACTCGGCCATCAGCCTGTACTACTACCTGCGGGTCATCCGCGCCATGTACGTCGAGGAGGGCGAGGACGCCGGCCGCGTCAGCGTCCCCAACGGCACCACCCTGGCGGTCCTCATCTGCCTCGCCTTCGTCCTGGTGGCGGGCCTCTGGCCGCAGCCGTTCCTCGACGCCGCCTTCCAGGGCGCCGCCTCGCTGCTGGGCCTCGCGGCACCCGCCGCCGCGACGCCCCTGCCGGCCTGAGTCCGACGACCAAACCACGGATTGCACGGATTCCACGGACCTTGGACTCCGTGCAATCCGTGGTTTCGTTGGGTGGTGCAAACTCCGGCGGTCAGCCTCATCTGCGCCGACGGGATTGACGCTGCGGTGCTCCCCATGCGCGCACTCCTCATCGCCGCAGCGCTCGCCCTCGTCCTTGCCCCGCTCGCCGCCGCCGACGGTGCGGACGACCCCGACCAAGGCCCCCCGGCCGCCCCGTGCCGCCCCATGTGCGTCGCCATCC
>JAIVGU010000326.1 GCA_020201445.1 Halobacteriales archaeon | reverse complement strand
CGTGTGCAGGCGCTCGAAGGGGCGGAACAGCTTGGCCGCGTACGCCATGTCGAAGCCGGCGCCGTTGTCGCGCACGCAGACCGCCCCCTCCTCGCCCTGCCGCGTCACCTCGATGCGCGCCGCCGGCTTGCCGGCCGTGAACTTCCACGCGTTGGCGAGCAGGTTCTGCAGCAGCGTCTGCAGCAGCATCGCGTCGCCGCGGCAGACGATGCCGGGCTGCACCGTCCACTCCACCGTCCGCCCCGGCTCGGCGCGGGCGCGCTCGGCCAGCATCTCGCCAGCGAGCGCGGAGAGGTCGACGCAGGTGCGCGCCAGGTCGGCCCGCTGCACGCGGGAGAGGTCGAGCAGGTCGTCGATGAGCCGCCCCAGCCGCGCCGCGCTGGAGCGCACGCTGTCGAGCAGGGGCAGGGCGTCGGGGACGCGGTCGCCCAGCCGCTGCGCCAGCAGGGAGCTGAAGCCGTGGATGGCGCGCAGGGGCTCGCGCAGGTCGTGGCTCACGCTGTAGCTGAACGCCTCCAGCTCGCGGTTCGAGAGGGCGAGCTGCCGCGTCCGCTCCGCCACCAGGGCCTCCAGCGAGCGGCGCGCCCGCTCCAACTGCTCCTCGGCGGCGCAGCGCTCGATGGCGCTGGCCAGGGTGTGCGCCACGGCGTCGAGGAACGCCAGGTCGTCGTTGCTGGGCTCGCGGTGGCGCCGCGTGTGCGCGCCCAGCAGCCCATAGGGGCGAGACCGGCCGGGGATGGGCACCACCAGGCCGCTCGCCCAGCCGTGCGAGGCGAGCAGCGGCGCGTCCGCCAGGAAGGGGTGCTCGGCGCGGCGCGCGTACGCCAGCGGGCCGCCGTCCAGCAGCGCCTGGTTGGCCGTCCCGGGCCCCGCGGGGACCAGTGCGTGGCCCACCAGCCCGTCACTCCACCCCGTGCCGGCGCGCAGGACGAAGTGGTGGCCCTCCGGGGAGAGCTCGAGGACGCCGGCGCACTCCACGCCGAGGGTCTGCGCCACGTCGCGCACCGCAAGGTCGAGCAGGGGCCGCACCTCGCGGCACGCCAGCGCCTCGCGGGCGAAGCGGGCCAGCACCGCCTGCTGCCGCTCGCGCTGCCGCAGCCGCTCGGTGGCCGCCTCGCGCTCCAGGTCGAGCCGCACCTGCCCGATGGCCAGCACGCCGTCGTCGGGCGCGCTCCACGCCAGCGCCTCGCGCAGGCGCGGCGCGAAGGGCGTGTCCGCTAGGGCGCTGGGCTGGCTTGGCATTCCGCGACCGTCGGGAGACCGATTGGCCGCCTAGAAGACTTGCGCCGGAAAGGGACACCCGGCCATACATGTGCGGCCCGGCGAGGCGGCGGGCTAGGCCTTGAGCTTGTGCTGCCACGCCTTGCGGAACTTGGCGAGCTTGGGCCGGATGATGGCCTGGCAGTAGCCCTGCCACGGGTTGCGCTCGTAGTAGCGCTGGTGATACTCCTCGGCGGGGTAGAACGGCGGCGCGGACTTGACCTCGGTGACGATGGGGCCGTCCCACACACCCTCCCCCTCCAGCTCGGCGATGACGGCGCGCGCCGTCGCCTCCTGCGCGGGGGAGTGCGTGAAGACGACGCTGCGGTACTGCGTCCCCTCGTCGTTCCCCTGCCGGTTGAGCGTCGTCGGGTCGTGCACGGAGAAGAACAGCTCCAGCGCCTCCTTGTACGGCAGCTTCGCGGGGTCGAACGTCACCTGCACCACCTCGGCGTGCCCCGTGCCGCCGCCGCACACCTGCTCGTAGGTGGGGTTGGCCGGCTTGCCGCCCGCGTAGCCACTGACGGCCGACAGGACGCCGTCCACCTGGTTGAACGCCGCCTCGACGCACCAGAAGCAGCCGCCGCCCAGCGTCGCGACCTCCGTCTTCCCCATGCGGGGGGAGCCGGGGTGCGGCACTTCAAGGTGCGGTTCCGGACCCAGGCCGCCGGAACCGTCAAATCGTGCAGGGTGGGATTCCCCCCATGCAGTTCCCCATCAAGGCGTGCGGCCGCTGCGGGGCGCAGGATCTCCAGTTCCGCACTTGGTGGGGACCCTACACCTGCACCCGCTGCCGGTGGCGCGGCACGCCCCTCGAGTTCGCGGACCGGGAGAGTTGGGAGGCGTTCGTCGTGGCTTGCCAGACCCCCCGTGGTGCGTGAGAGCGTGCGCCTCCCCCGCGTCGCCGGCCTGCTCTGCCTCGGCTTCGGCCTGCTGGTCGCGGGCTCCGGCATCGGCCACTCGGTCGCGTCCGGGCACACGGCGGTGGAGGAGCGCGGCGGGCTGGACGGCCGCTTCCGCCTGCTGCTCGCCGTCGGCTGGATGCTCGTGGCGGGCGGCCTTGCCTTGGCGGCCGCGGGGCTGGCGCTGTTACGCGCGCGGCCGTGGGGGCGGCCCGTAGCCCTTGCGGCGTGCGCGTTCCTGCTGGGCGCGTTCTCCATCCTCTACACCATCGGCGGGCCCATCGGCATCCCGGTGACGCTGGCGCTGGCGGCGCTTGTCCTGCTGGCCGGGGAGTGGCGGCATCCCTTCCGAGCCGCGGCTCGCCAGGGCTAAAGGCAATCCAGGAACGGGTGCCGGGCTGGGCAACGAAAGATTCTGCTCGACCCTACTTCGCCATGGGCAGCTTCTTGCCCTTCCCGGTCAGGGCGCGCCACGCGATGGCCAGCGGGTCCTTCGAGGAGACCACGCGCTCCTTGAGGGGGATGATGGCGTTGTCGGTGATCTTGATGTGCTCGGGGCAGACC
>JAIVGU010000325.1 GCA_020201445.1 Halobacteriales archaeon | reverse complement strand
ATCCTCGTCCGTGCGGGCATCCAGCGTGGCGCGCAGCCGCTCGCGGGCCCCCGGGATGGCCAGCACCCGCTCCAGGACGTCCCGCGGCGCCCGGCTCCGGTCGACGGTCGCCTCCAGGACGTGGCTGGTGAGGCCGTGGTGGGTCTCCATCGGCGTGTCCGTGGTCGCCGCCGCGAACACCTCCTCCGGCAGCCCCGCGACGAAGCGCACCGCCTCCCGCACCTTGGCAAGCCCCTCCGTTGGGTGGGCCACGGCGCGCAGCTTGAGCCAGTGGTAGCGGAAGGTCGGGCGCTCCAAGCGGCGCTGGGACTCGGCCCGCCGTCAAGAGGGTGCCGTCGGCCCCTTGCGCAGCAGGAGCAGCGAGCCGAGGATGCCGCCGCCGCTCAGCAGCACGTCCAGCGGCGAGAGGGCGGGCTGCGGGGACGGCTGGCACTCCGCAGGCGCCGCGCCGCCGGACGCCTCGGGGGAGGAACAGGCGGCCTCCGGCTGCGCGCCCGCAAGGGGGAGGGCGAGGACCAACCAGAAGGTCCACGCGGGAGCCGCCCGCCGGAGGTCCGCCATGCCCCTGCCTCGGGCGCCGCACCGCTAGACGGTTGCGGGACAAGGCTCGAACGGGTTTGAACATGTGCGGCGCGCGAACGTCCCGGTGCCCTAGCCGCCGCCCGCCGTGCCGCGCAGCCGCCTGCGGCCCGCACGGCGCGGCAGCCCGATGGCGCCGGAGGCGGAGGCCGGCGCCGCGTCCGGCACGGGTGGGCCGAACGCCGCAGGCCGGGCCGCCTGCCCCGCGGACGCCGGGCTGGACGGGTCCAGGGTGGGCGCTGGCCGGCTTGGCAGCAGGCGGCGCACCAGCAGCCGCTCGGCGGGGACCTCGACCCAGCGGTAGAGCGCGAGGCTGGCCAGGACGGCCGTTGCCGCTGCCACCGCCTCGAACGCGAGGGTTCCCGTGCGGAGGCCCGCGACGACGCCGGCGCCCTGGAACACCATGCGCAGGGGGATGTGCCAGATGTAGAGCGCGAAGCTCGCCTCGCCCAGCCGCGTCAGCAGCGACCGGTCGGGCGCGGCGGAGGGGCGTGAGAAGGCCACCACCGTCGGGCAGACGGCGAACCAGGCGCCCACCCCGTTGAGGGCCGCCTTGTCGTGCAGCAGGGCGTTGGCGGCGACGAGGGCCAGGACCGCGACCGGGGCGACGAAGCCTGCCACCCGCCGCGCCTGCGCGCTGGAGCCGAGGTCCCAGTCGCGCAGCAGCATCCCGAGCAGGAAGGAGGCGAGGTTCATGGCCGGGTTGAAGATGAGCACCTCGTCCGGCAGGCCCGGCGCCCCGGCGAGCAGGGCGATGGAGGCAACCGTCACCAGGCCCCCCGCGAGGAGGCGCTGGCGCGGCGAGAGGCGCAGCAGGAAGGGGAACGCCGCGTAGAAGGCGAACTCCACCGACAGCGACCAGGAGGGGCAGTTCCAGGCGCAGGCGGCGGAGGGGAGCCAGGCGTGCAGGCCCAGCAGCGTGAGGGGCAGCGCCGCCAGGTTCGCCCGCGGGTCGAACTCGGTGGGCAGGCCGGCGAGGTGGGCCGCGAGCTGAAGCACCGCGAAGGCGGCGACGGCGAGAAAGAAGCCGGGGTAGAGGCGGGCGAAGCGGCGCACCGCGAACCGGCGCACCCCGGCCCCGTCGGACAGGCTGCCGGAGGGGTACGCGCTGGCCAGCACGAAGCCGGACAGGACGAAGAAGAACGGCACCCCCAGGTAGCCCGCCTCGAGGAACGCCGTCGCCAAGCCAGGCAGGGGGGCACCGGCGGCGGGGCGGTAGTGGAACAGGACGACCCACAGCGCCAGCAGGAAGCGCAGGCGGGTCAGCCCGTGCATCCGCGCCGCGCTCACGCCCGCCCCCCGCCGCGCACCGACCGCCCACCCGTCACACGCCTAGGCTCGGACGCGGGGGGTTAGGGGCTTGCGGGGCAGCGCTCGACGGTGAACATGTGCGGCTCTTGGCAGCACGCTGGCATGGGCGGTCGCGCCGGAGGCCCCGAGCGAGCGCGGAGCGCAGCGACGCGCGGGCAAGGAGAGGAGCCGGCCCGCCGGTGAGGCCACGGCATTGCTCGAAGTGGGCGTGGGGCCCGAGCGCAGCGGAGCGCCCCACCCAGGGGTCAGCCGTAGGGGCGAAGCCCCTGCGGGTTGCGAGCGACCGCCCCTTCCTCCGAGGGGGCGCGGGGGGCCGGAGGACCCCCGCAGGTTCGGCTCGCGGCGAAACGCGGTGAGCGCAGCGAACCCGTTTCGCCGTCAGATGAACTTCTGCAAGGTCGGCGTCACGTCGATGTTGCGGATGTCCATCTGGTAGAGCGGCGTCGGCCCGGTCGCCTGCGGGTAGGCGTCCTCGAGCGTCGGCAGCTTGTCGTTGCGGTAGAGGGTGCCGAGGGCGATGTCGTTGTGGCCCCACTCCAGCGCCTTCTCGAACGCCTTGGCCTTGTTGGTCGGGTCCCAGTCGGCGGGCAGCTTGACGCTCTGCTCCTTGTACCAAGCGTAGGTGTTGACCTTGTTGAAGGTCACGCAGGGCTGCAGGATGTCGATGAGGGAGAAGCCGCGGTACTCGATGCCGGCCTTGAGGGTCTCCGCCAGGTGCTTGGGGTCGCCGGCGCTGCTGCGGGCGACGAAGCCGGCGCCGCACGCGATGCCGAGCGCCAGGGGGTTGACCGGCGCCTCGAAGTTGCCCTTCGGCGTCGTCTTGGTCTTGTGGCCCAGGTCGGTGGTCG
>JAIVGU010000196.1 GCA_020201445.1 Halobacteriales archaeon | reverse complement strand
CCTTGTGGTCCCGGCGGTAGCCCCCTGTTTTGCGAAGAAGCAGGACTTTGCATGCCAACTCGAGCGCGTGGCGGGCCTCGGCGTACGACACGGACCTGCGTGGCGGCCGGTGCGCGAGGTTGTCGACAGAGGAGGCAAGGTTCTCGGCGGCAAGGCCGAGGAGTTGCTCGGCCTCATCCAAGGTCCATCACCTCGACCCATCCGGACACCTGGTCTGACAGGAAGATGGTCGCCCCTTCGCTCGCGATGGAGCGCCGCAGCCCCGCGGGCAGGTCATGCTTCAGTGCTTCGCGATGGACCGTGCTCACCTGGATGGGCCGTGGGGCACCCAAAGAGACTTTGGAGGCCAACTCGGCGAACCGCTCCTTGTCCGAGCGGGCGTCCGCCTCCCACTCCAATAGCTTGCCCTTGGGAAACGGCGGGGGCGGGGCCCCACGATCCGGCAAGATCACCAGCAAGTCGAGGTCGGAGTCCTTCCGTGCGTCCCCTCGGACACAACTGCCGAACGCGACCACTGTGCAACTGCGCTGGCCGCGGGCAGATGGACTTGGCAGCAGGTGTTGCTTCACTGCTGAACGAAGGAATGCCAGCGCCGATTGCCGGCCATCCAGGTCCGGGATGCGGGCGGTCAGGGGAAACTCCGTGTCGACGGGACCCTTGCCCCTGCATTCCACGAGAAGGAAGCGAGGGGCCGCACTTGGGGCTGGAAACGTTGGCACCTTTGGAGCCGGAGCCTCCGTTTGGACAATCCATTGGAGTTGGAACGTTTCGCGCGGCTGGAATCGTGGCGCGCGGGCAGGTCCCAGGCGCTCAATCCACCCCGCCTCCTCCAGGGAGGTAAGCTGGCGGTGGGCGGTGGAAAGGACTTTCGAGGCACCGGCAGGCAACCTCTCCATCACCTCTTGCGCCGACAAGGGGGAAGGTGCGGCCAATAGGATGAAAAGCGCAGCCCGGCCAGCTTCAGGAATCGATTCCATTGCGTGATTGCGCAATTGCGCAACCATGCAATAAAGCCTCCTATCCTGGCGTAGGGTCAGCGCGTCTTCCGCAGCCCCTGGATGAACGTCCAGTTCTCCGGGTGCTTGGTGAAGTAGGCCCGCACCGGCGCCAGCTCTTGGTCGAGTGCGTCCGCCACCGCGGTCTTGAGGTCCATCGGGTGCAGCGCGCCGGAGGCGAAGTCGGCGGCCACCTCGGGGTAGGAGGCGTACGCCTTGTTGCCGCCGAACTTCTCGGGGCGGTTGACGCGCAGCGCGCCGCCCGCCGCGGTGATGCGGGGGAAGACGACGAGGCGCAGCAGGTTGAGGACCGGGTTGCCCTCCACCTCCTTGGCGGGGCAGTGGGCGCCCTTGAGCTTGCGCAGGATGTCCTCGCGGGAGTCGTGGATGAAGATGCCCGAGTCGGGGTCGCTCTTGCTCATCTTCGCTTCAACCGGGTCCATGCGGCCGGTGCCAGGCTTGAGGCCGGGGACGAGGGGCGTGTGCAGCGCCACGGGCGAGCGCTGGCCGAGCTTGGGGGCGACGTCGCGGGCGAGCATGTGGGCGTGGCGCTGGTCCATGCCGCCCATGGCGAGGCGGATGCCCATGTGGAAGATGTCGGCGACCTGCATCGCTGGGTAGAGGAACTTCGACATGTCCGCGTCGCCCTCTTCCTCCTTGCGGCCCATGATGGTCATGGCGCGGCGCATCCGGGCCAGCGTCGTCTCGTGCATCACCTTCAGCACCATGGCCCAGTAGGCGGGGTCCTTGGCGAACTCGTTGGCGTAGCGGTAGGTGACGCTGCTTGGGAGGACGCCGAGCGCCTCGAACGCCTCCTCCATGTACTTGCCGCAGCGCTGGATGGCCGCGAGGTCGCCGCCCAGCTTGTCGTTGATCTGGGCGTGCCAGTCGGCGAGCAGGATGGTGACGTCGAAGCCGGCGTCGGCGAGGCGGCGGATGGCGTCGGTGCAGACCATCCAGCCGATGTGCGCGGTCCCGCTCGGCTCGAAGCCAATGTAGGCCTTGGGGCGCTTGCCGGCGGCGGCTTCCTGGCAGAGCGCCTTCAGCTCCTCCTCGCTCACCGCCTCCTGCGCGACGGCGCGGAGGGAGTCGTAGGCGGCCTGGGCGTCCACGCCGCCGCCCAACCATCCCCGGTTTAAAGGGGCGCGGACCCTTCGCGCCGCGTGGCGGACGGGAGGGCGCAGGAGCCGGCGTGGCTGGTGCGCGTGGTGCTGCTGCTGTTCCTGGTCGGCTTCGCGGCCTACCTGGGCCGGCAGGTGTGGCTGGTCCTGCACGCCTAGGCTACGACGCGCGGCCCCAGTAGTGGACCTCGATGCGCACCGGCACCTGGCCGAGCGTGGGGTCGTAGAGGTAGCTCTGCCGGACCGCGACGGAGACCGGCACGCCGGTGGGCTGGTCGGGGCCGTACTCCAGGTAGAGCTTGCTGTGGTCCATGAAGAGCACCATGTTCTCCAGGAAGTTCTCCGCCTCCTGCTGGCCGAGGGTGGTGGCGACCTCGCGCGGCAGGTAGGTGGTGAGGATGACGCGGCCGGTGCCCAGCGCGCCGTCGTTGGAGACGACGAGCACCGACGCGCCGTCCTTCACGATGACGTTGCTGAAGCCCTCCGCCGACTGGGACTTGATGTCCCACCCCATGCCGTGGTCGGCGTAGTGGGTCCAGTCGAGCCGGTGCGGCTCCAGCAGCAGCGGGTGCGACGGGTCGGGGGCGGCGGCCACGCCGTTGGCGGTCTTGATGCCGGCGCTGAACAGCGGCTGGAGCCACTGGTAGTTGGTGGCGTCGGAGCCGAGGACGACGAGGGTGCCGCCCGTGGCGACCCAGTTGCGGATGGCGTACTTCACCGACGACGAGGTGAGGGTGGACTGGTCGACGCCGGAGCCGACGATGAGCAGGTCGTACTTGTAGAGGCGGCCGGCCAGGTAGGAGTCGAGGTAGTCCTTGACGTCGGGGTAGACGTCGCCCTCGATCATGCCGGCGTTGGCGTTGAAGCCGAGCGGGACCGGGCTGGAGAAGAAGACGCGGTCGAGGAAGTTGAGGCCGAGGTCCCGCAGCGCCGTGCGCTCGTTGGCGGTCAGGCTGAACATGGTGGCGTTGGCCTGGCTCTCGATGAGGGCCTGCTGCTCCGGGGTGGGGTTGAGCGGGACGACGACGGGGGCGAGGCTGGACCAGTCGCCGATGTAGCCGGTGCGGATGTTGCTGTCCGCGGCCTTGTAGACCAGCTCCATGCCGACGGGGGCGACGCGGAGGTGGAAGTCCTGCGTCCCGGTGAGGCCGAGCGACGCGCGGGCGTCGGGGTAGTCGACCTTGCTGTTGGCGGCGTGGGTGAAGAGGGCGCCGCGCAGGAAGTCGAGGCTGGACGCCTGCAGGCCGGAGCCGTTGGTGGCGCGCAGCCCGAGGCGGCTGATGGCGTCGGAGCCGGCGGCCCAGCCGATGCCGGGGCTGTTCACCAGGAGGTCCGCGAGGCGGTCCGCCTGCTGCTCCTGGTTGGCCTCGGTGGCGCCGCGGTCCTGCTGGGCGGAGCCGTGGCTCACCAGAAGGACGGTGCCGACCGAGCCCGTGAAGAGGGCGCCGGCCACCAGGAAGGTGAGGACTTGGGCGGATGCGGAGTCGTCGCGTCCAAGGGGCACGGCCCGCATTTTGTCCCTAGTCAAATTTAGACCTTGCGGGCACCCTTAAATCTCCGTTCCTTCGCCTATTTGAAGACGAAGATGACGACCGACATCTGCACCGGGTCGACGAAGTCGGGGACCGTGATCTGTGCGAACCGCACCGCCGGGACGACGTTCGTGCCGCTGGGCAGGGGCGGGCCGTAGTCCAGGAACAGCCCCTGGTAGCCCTCCATGAGCATGTTGTTGACCAGCTTCATCCCCTCCAGGTCGCGCGTCGCGGCGTCGTGGCTGCCGAGGTAGACGTCGTTGGGCATCCAGGTCGTGAGGATGACGCGGCCGTTGCCGAACGCGCCCGGGTTGCTGAGCGTCGTGACCGGGTCGGAGCCCTCCACCACGACGTTGTCGAACAGCACCGCAGCGTTCTGCGCGGTCTGGCCGTTGAAGTTCCAGACGCGGTCGTCGTTGTCGTAGTGCGGGTAGTCCAGCTCGTCCGGGACGTGCAGCAGCGGGTGGCCGGGGTCGGGGGTGCCGATGGCGCCGGAGGAGGAGCGGATGGCGGAGTGGAAGATGGGCTCGAGCCAGTTGACGTTCTGGTCCACCGAGCCGAAGACCAGCAGCGTGCCGCCGCCCAGCACCCAGTCGGCCACGGCGCCCTTGGCGCTCTGGCTCGTCATCGCGGTCTGGTCGATGTTGGAGCCCGCCACCAGGATGCTGACGAGGTCGTAGCGCGGCGTCCCGTCGTCGTTGAGCAGGCGGCTGGGCAGGTCCACGTTCATGACCTGCTTGCTGTCCGGGAAGACGTCGCCGGGCTGCGCGGGGTCCTTGAAGCCGGCGCAGCGGCCGCTCCACACGTCGTCGGCGCCGACCCCGTTGGCGGGGACGCTCCAGTCGGTGCCGTTGATGGGGCTGGAGGAGGCGACGTCCGTGCCGCGGTCGAAGTAGGTCGGGCAGAAGCGGTTGATGAGGGTGTTCAGGAACGTGACCTCCGACTTGGCCGCCGTGGTCGGCTTGTAGCTCGTGCTGCTCGAGGTGGTGCCCTGCGGGGCGTAGGCGGCCACGTCGGCGTCGACCACGAGGAGCTGCTCGGTGACCTGCTCCGTGCTGGCGCTGCCGCTGCACGAGCTGGCGCCGCAGTAGTAGAGGGTGGCCACGTAGCTGCCGGGCAGCAGGCAGCCGAGGTCGGCGGTCCAGGGGCCCTTGCTGGAGGGCACCTTGAACGACTGGGAGCCGGCGGGGATGGTGACGACGCCGCCGACGGAGGTGGTGACCTTGAGCGCCATCCACTCGTTCTTGGCGAGGTCGGTCCCGAAGTAGGCGACCTGGGAGCGCTCCTTGGTCTGGCACGAGGTGCCGTGCGTGTTGAGGCGGTAGGGGCGGCCGGAGTCCACCCACAGGTCGCGGGGGGCCGCGGTGGCGCCGCCCGCCGCCGTGGCGACGTGGGTGGAGTTGGTGACCACGCTGGTGTCGGGGTCGCTCACGGCCACGCTGAGCGTAGAGCCCACCGTGCAGGAGCGGCCGGTGGTGGCGGGGACGTCGACGGAGAGCGTGACGTCGCCGCCGGGGCCGACGAGGTAGGAGTTGGCGTTCTGCGACTCGGCGGCGGCGGTGCCCAGCTTGTAGGTGAAGAGGGCGGTGAACTGGGTCGTCGTGGTGCCGCCGTTGTGCACGGTGGTGGAGAGGCGGTAGGCCTGCGGGGCCGTGGCGGGGGTGATGGGCGACACGGCGCAGGTGGGGGCGGTGGCCGTGAGGCCGGCGGTGGGGGAGACCGGCGGGCCGGAGCTGGTGACCTTGCTCACGTCGATGTCGCCGATGTAGGTGACGCGCAGGTTGGGGTCGCGGTGGCCGCTGCGCAGCAGGTCCGCCACCTTGGGCAGGGTCGGGTAGGCGCGGACGTGGAAGTCCAGGTCGGCGTTCTCCAGGCCCAGGTCGGTGCGGGCCTCCTCGTAGTTGACGTAGCCGTCGGTGGCGTTGGCGTAGTAGGGGGCGCGCCGCAGGTTCTGGAACTTCGAGAAGTTGAGCATCGAGGGGTCGCTGGCGGTGGCGTCCTTGAGGCCCAGGCGCCGCAGCCCCTCGGCGTGGGTGGTCGCGGAGGCGGCGTCGATGCCCCCCGCGACCCAGTCGGTGCCGTCGGCGCCGAAGCCGGGGCTGTCGAGCAGGAACTGCGCCAGGCTCTTGGCCTGGACGTTGAGGCCGGCGGCGGGCGCCTCGGAGGCGGCCGCGCCGGAGTTGCTGCGGTGGCTGATGACCAGGACGGTGCCGATGCTGCCCACGAAGATGATGCCGGCCACCAGGAACGTGATGACCCCCGAGGCGGCCTCCTGGTCGTGGCGGAGTCGGCGGGGCATGGGTGATTGACCGCCAGCATTTGCTTTAAAGGTTTGTCGGCCTCTCCCTGGAGGACACGGGAGCAGCCGTACATGTTCGGTGGACCCACTTTGTCCAGGTTTAGCCCGACAGGACCGCGCAGGAGGTCCGCGCGAAGTAGGGGGTGGACTTGATGGTGACCTGGAGCTCGCCGTCGCTGACCAGCAGCCGGGCGAAGCCCTTGGCGGTGTCCTTGACGCCCGCGGTGAGGTCGCAGTCGACCGTCCAGCGCGAGATGAAGCCGCGCTCCGCCTGGAGGCGCCGCAGGTGCTCCAGGACCCCCTTCACCCCCGACTCGTAGGCGACCGACGGCGCGGTGAGCCCCATCGAGCCGAGCCCCTTGCCGGTGGAGGCGGGGTCGAGGGCGGCGTTGAGCCCCTTCTGCAGCGGCTCGACCTCGCGCAGCAGCGGCCGGTCCTGCTCCCGCCCGGCCTGGTGGGCGAGGAGGCTGACGCGGGAGACCATGCCGGCCAGGGCGACGAAGCCGACCAGCAGGACGATGGCGGTCAGGAGCATCATTTGCCCCCCCTCATCGGGGCGGAGGCTACGCGCCAAACCACACCACCAGTTGGAGGCCGTAGATGGGGTAGGAGGGGTTCGCGGCGAGGGCGCAGGAGGCGTTGGCCCCGGCGGCGGTGGGCTTGGCGGAGAGCGTCACCTGCGTCGTGGAGTTGTAGGCGGCGATGTAGGTCCCGCCCGGGATGCCGGGGCCCACGACGAGCTTGCCCACGTCGCTGGCGGAGAAGACCCCCGAGGCGGCGTTGAGGCTCTTCGACGTGGTTGTCCAGGTCAGGCCGGTGAGGGTCTTGGCGCCGGGCAGCACCACGGCGGCGTAGACCGCGCCCGTCGTGCAGCCCGCGTTGGTGTAGCCCGCCCACGTCCCGTAGGCGGCGCCGACGGGGACGCGGTTGGGGTAGAAGCTGAGCGTGGAGGAGCCGGAGCTGGTCGCGGCGGCCGACAGCGTGATGGAGGTGAGGCTGGGGACGTCGGCGACCGTGGCGCCCGCCGGGACGCCGGTGCCAGTGACGCGCATCCCGAGGGCGAGGGCGGCGGTGCTGGAGATGCCCGTGACGGCCGTGCTGCCGGAGGAGAGGGTGCCGGCGCGCAGCACCGGGGTGCGCCACAGGGAGGTCGCGGTGGCGTTGTAGGGCGCCTTGATGCACACGATGCTGTCGGCGGGGTCGGTGAAGCGCGACAGGAGTGCGTTGGCGGCGGTGAGGGGCTGGCCGGGCGCCGCCAGGTCGGTGGCCTCCTTGCTGGCGAAGGCGCGCCAGTGCGGGAAGAGCGGCACCTCGGCGGCGCGGGCGCCCTGCGGGCTGCCGGGGCTGGCGGTGGGCAGCAGGTTGACCGTGCCGATGCCGTTGCTGAGGCGCAGGACGTGCTTGGCGCCGGTGGGGAGCACCTGGGTGACGAAGTCGTCGACCTGGGTGGAGGTCGCGGCGTCGCCGCCCAGGACCTTGGTGACCCACCCCTCGGGGTCGCCGGTGGCCTCCGCCGTGAAGGTGCGGCGCTGCAGGATGCCCAGGGTGTCGGTGGCGACGGGGCCGAGGTCGAGGCCGCGCGATTCGCCGCCGCCCGTGGGGCGCTGCACGCTGGTGAAGAACAGCACGGCGGTGAGGACGAGGACCGCCACCAGGATGGCCTCGACCACGAGGAACGCGCCACCCTCGTCCCCGGCGAAACGGGTCCGCCTGCGCTTCGCTCCGGCGGACCCGTTTCGCCGGAACCAAGTTGTTGGGGCCCTCCGGGCCCCAAACCCCTCGGAGGACGGGGCGGTCGCACCGCCGTCGGCCGCGCTCACCGCGCGGCCGGGCTCTTCCCGGCGCTCGCGGCTCACTCCGTTCGCCGCCCGCTCGGGGCTCGCTTCGCTCGCGCGACCGCCCAGGCCAAATCCCCTCGCCCCGGCAACGACGCCTTGCTGGGCTCCAGCCAAGCCGGCCTGGGTGGCCGCGCCGAAGGCCCCGCGGCCCGAGCGTCGAGCAAAGCGAGACGCGAGGCCAAGGGAAGGAGCCGGCGGGCCGCTGAGGCCCGCCGATGCGAGCGGCCACCCCTTCCTCCGAGGGGGCGCGGGGGCCCGGAGGGCCCCCGCAAGTCTCGGCACACGGCGAAACGGGTTCGCCGGAACGAAGTGGAGGCGAATCCCGTTTCGCCGCGTCACAGCAACCCCACCATGAGGCGGAAGCTCAGCCACGCCATCCCCAGCATGACCGCGATGTGGATGAAGCCGGAGATGGGGTTGCCCTTGGTGAGGACGCCGCCCACCAGGCCGCCGCCGATGGCCTGCACCACCGCGGCCTGGAAGAAGATGGTGTTGAAGTCCTCGGGGTCGAAGTCGCGGAACTGCAGGCCGCCCACCTGCTGCCCCGACGCGGCGCCCACCGCCTTCTTGAACGCGGGGATGAACTGCGCCGACAGCACCAGGACGACGACGATGAAGACGAAGAACGAGATGTAGATGACCACGTTGTACATGCTCATCTGGGTGTTGCGCTCGCCGACGATCTGCTTGATCTCGCGGGCGTCCTCGCTCGCGGCCGTCAGGATGTCGGTGACGTTGCCGCCCGCGCGCTGCGCCTCCACCACCAGGCTCACGGTGCGGTCGATGAGCGGCGTCTTGCAGCGCACGGCGAAGCGGGCGAGGGCGTCGCCGAAGTCGATGCCCCACTCCACCTGCGCCGCCATGCGCTTGATCTCGGGCGTGAGCGCGCCGTAGCTGCCCTGCGCCGCGGTCACCAGGGCGCGCGGCAGCGTCATGCCGGCGCGGGCGGACTCGGCGATGTCGCGCAGGAAGTCGGGGAACTTCTCGTCCACCGCGGCGATGCGCTTGGCCTCGCGGTTGTGGAAGTAGCCGAAGGGGCCGGCGCCGAACATCACGGCGAGGATGAACAGGTCGGTGGCGTACTTGGGGTGCCACGGCAGGTAGTCGAGCCCGGTGAAGACGCAGAGCGCCGCCGCGATGAAGGCGAGGAAGCCGGTCACCACGTAGACGGAGACCTTGAGGACGTCCTCGGCGCTGCGGCGCTTCTGGCCCACCAGCCGGGAAAGCTCGTCCTCGCCGGTGCGCTTGGGGCCCGCGAGGGCGCGCGCCTGCAGCAGGCGGACGCCGACCATGCCCAGCAGCACCACGGCGGTGCCGACGTAGAAGACGACGAGGCTGGTGACGATGCGGGTGTCGGCGAGGCCGACGGTGCCGGTGACGACCGCGCCCGCGAACGCCATGCTCAGCGCGACGAAGATGGCGGCGGCGACGTAGGTGCGCTGGGCGCGCTTCCGGAGGACGTCCTTCATCTCGTCGTTGGGGCGCTTGGCCTGCGCCAGGGCGCCGGAGAAGAGGGACCACAGCGAGGGCAGCCGCAGGCGGATGCGCATCGCGACGAACTCCAGCAGGACCCCGAGCGTGACGATGTAGACCGCCTGGCGGGGCTCGATGCCGGCGAAGGCGATGATGCCAGCGGCCATGAGGACGCCCACCAGCAGGATGGCGCCCGCCAGCGGGGTGAGGACGTGGGCCGCCAGCCGGGCGCCGGGCTTGGGCTCGAAGCGCGACGGGTTGTTCTCGCGCGACACCAGCGCCGCCAGGTAGACCAGCAGCATGATGGTCTGGAAGAGGACGAAGTTGGAGGCGAAGCCGAAGCCCGCCTCGCCGATGTCCCGGAAGACGCCGACGAAGTAGAGGAGGGCGAAGAGCTCCACCACCGCCATCAGGACGACGGTGATCAGCGCGCCGATGCTGACGATGGTGAGCTGGATGTCCGCCCGCCCCCGGTTGACGAGGCGCTGGCCATCCTCGGCGCGGATGTCGGTCCAGCGCACGGTGTTGAACAGGTAGCCGGCGCCCGCCAGCAGCGCGGTGGCGGCGGCGAGGGCGAAGGTCTGCCCCGCGATGCCGAACGGCAGGAGCCCGGCGGCGGAAACGATGACCGCCACCAGCAGCGCCAGGACGACGAGGATGAGCGCGTCGAGCAGCACCTTGCGGCTGCGGTCGCCCTTCAGCTCGGGGGGCGCCTTCGGCCCCGGCTCCGCGGCGGGCGCGGGCGGGTCGGGCTGCGGGGCGGGGGAAACGGCCGGCGCCTTCGCCATCTCAGACCTCCGGGATCATGG
>JAIVGU010000195.1 GCA_020201445.1 Halobacteriales archaeon | reverse complement strand
CACCTTGGTAGAGCGTGATGACCTGTCCGGTCTGCGTGTTGAGCGCCAAGAAATCGTCCTGCACCTTCTCCTTAAGGCGCTGGTTGCCGAGGAGAGCCCATTTTCCGTCAAAGCCCTCTGCCTTGAAAACCCCATGAAGATTTGCGTTCACTTCGCGGCGTTCATTTGTGAGCATGTCCCCTACATAGAAAGTGGTGTTGAAGTAGTCCGCCTTCCCGACCCCACGCGGGCCGCCTGCAAAAGGTGTCACACTGTAGAAAAGTTGTGGGCCAAAAAACTGCGGGTAGCCGCCGCCTTTCGACTGGTCGATGGTGTGGTTGAGGAATTTGGATTCTCCTGTCATGTATCCCCTGAATTCAAAGTGGTCATAGGGGGGTTTTTCATTCTGCCATTCAATCAAGCCATCCTTCATACTCAATGACCTGAAGTAATAGGTCGAATTCGTGAATTGATGCAGTCCGTAGTGAGTTAGGAAATATTGAGCATCGGGATTGCCGTCGCACCCGAGGGTATAGTCGTTTCCGCACGGCGCCCCTGTGGGTGGAGCAGGATGGCTACAGCCAGCCAGGCTCGCAGCGAGCAGGAGGAAGGAGGGGATGAGGGGTTTCACGTTGACCTCAGGAGGCGTAGTACTGGTTGAAGCCTGCGGATGGACTCGTGCCGGAGGAGGGCTTGGCAGGGTTGTAGCCCCAGGCGTCAAACGACACGATGGCCCGCTGCGAACCCACGAGAGCGCTGTCAAGGGCTTGGGTGGCGAAGTCCTTGCCCAAGTCCGTCGTCGGCAATCCGAGTGTTCGTTCAAGCGCCTCGTTCCAGGCGGCATTCTTGCCGGGGTCACGGTACACACCCGACACACCCACGTTGTCGGTGAGCGTAGGTTCCCCAACTGCCGACCACGTCATCGTGAACGGAGCGGCCTCGCCCACGATGCTATGCCCCAAGTCATTGCCTAATCCAGGATGGAGACATTTGCGCTGCGCGGGGTCGTCTCGGCAGTCCTCGCTTCCCCAATGATTGCCAAATTCAGGTCTCTTGCCGTTTGGATCATCGCGTGCATACCGGAAGGCGTAGAGGATTCCGTGGACGCCCAAGGCGTTCTGGCCGGCCAGCGCGTCACAGCAGTCGAGTCCATGGTTGCCAGGTTGAGTCATGCTCCACTGGTACGCGCGCAAGGCGCTCAGGACGCCGCCAGGGACCTGGAAGCCCATCACCTGCGAAGCTTGACTGGGGTTCACATGGTTGGGCGCAACAGCAGGGTCCCATACCAGTGTGCTGGTGAAGTTACCTGGCTGGCCGCACACGTAGAGACACAAGCGGTGGTCGTAGGGTCCGGCGTTGTACAAGGTTTGCGCCACCGCGTTCTCGACCGAGGCAAGGTACTGCGTGTTCTTCTCCACGGGGTCTCCCAGCAACCCCGGGTAAGCGGCCGCCGCGAGAGCGTTCATGTCCTGGTATGCATCCAATTGCCAGGCTCCCGCGAAGCGCCCTGCGTAGTCACTCGTCAGGAGAACTGTCTTGCCCGTGTTGGGGTCGGGGTAGAACCAGCGGTAGGCGCCCTGCCCCAGCTTGGGGCCGGCGGCGTTCTGAATAGCCGTCAGCAACGCCGTTTGCGACAACCCATCGTACCACCGCAAATCGGTTTCGCCCAGGCAGCGCTCACCCTGCACGTGCTGCCACGTGTCGGTCCACGCAGCGTTGTGGACACAGGTCGCTTTCTCATGCCCCTTCAGTTGCGTGTCGATGATGGTGTCTGGCAAAGAGAGGTAGCTGAGAACGTGGTCGACGGCAAAGTCGATGAGCTGGCCCTTGCCAAACTCCCACGTCTCGGCGCTGTCTAGGGGTCGCTGTGCCGTCAGGATCTTCGTCAATTTGGCAGGGTCCTGGACATCGGAGTACAATTCGTGCCCCCCGACAATGACCTCGAACGGGTTTGTGCCGCTCGGAGGAACCAAGGGAGCATCGTACCTCCACTTCTCAACGGCCTTCACGCTGGCGGTGTCGAACTGGAAATCAATGCTGTTCAATCGATTTGCGCTGAAGTCGACTTCCATGCGGCCCGCGTTCTGCTGCGTATCGGTCCACGACGCAATCACGAGGAAGGACTTGCTGGTGTCCAACAGCCATTCGTCTTGGGTGTTGCCACGCGTGTACCGCGAGATCACGGGAACATTGAAGCCCATGCTGACTTTCTGGGCCTCGTCCCGCTGCAAGGCAATCTTGACGCGGTTGACCGTGCTGCTGGGGAACTCCACGAAAATGCTTGGCACGACCGGGCTGTAGTCCGGCATCACCTTGAACCGGCTCGGCACCGAATCACCGTTGAGGTCCAACCCGACGCTGCCACGCGTGGCAACACTGTCAGGCCGGCCCCCCACATCGGTGGCACCAATGCCATGGCTGTCCGCATCAAACATGCTCGTGCGACCCCACGTGGAGACCCGAAACTCCTCAATGGTCGCCGATGCATCACTGCGGGCCTGTACACTGAGCTGCAAGGCTTGCGGCAGCGTCGTGGTCAAGGCGCCCGTGCGCAGGCAATCCGTCACATCCACCTGCAATCGAACGCCATGCGTGTCGCCGTTGAAGGGCTGCGCCACGGGTGCCGGCCGCGTCGTGGACAACGGCGGATTCGGGTACCCGTAGGGAGCGCCGGTCACGTACTTGCCCTGCTGGCCGTACCACGCCTTCGCATACCCACTCGCAGTGCTGGTGGCGCCACACGCAGTGACTTGGTCAGTGGCCAAATTGATGGAAAACACATCCCGCGCCGGTTCACTCGTGAAGCCAGGACCCGGGATGGCTTGCAGGCTCACCAATTCCCCGCAACAATACTGGGAGGAGATGATGGCCTCCACCACGATGGCCTCCGCTCCAGGAGCCTCGTAGTTCAGGATGAAGCTGCTGCCCACCGTGCCGGGCGGCACCAAGGTGCTGGTCTCGGTCGTGCGAATCGTGGTCTGCAACCGACTGGTTTCCAGGATGTCGGGCAAGGTGTCCGTGTCATGGTCGTGGCCGAGAGCGATGTCGTCCAGGAACCAACCCATGTGACCGTTGTACTGGTTGTCCACGGCATCAAACGTGAACCTGACCGTGACAATCTGGTCCGTGAACTCGCGCAAGTCGATGGCTTGCGAGCGCCAAGCCCCAAAGCCACCCTCAAGCCCCTGCACGACGACGGTCTTCGTATGATCACCCAGAATCTCGACCTTCTTGATGTCGAAGCTGGCGCGTTCGTCCTCGGTTTCGTAGTAGCTGCTGAACGACAGCGTCGGCTCCTTCAGGTTCACCAAGTTGAGGGGCACAAGACTCATGCTGCCCTTGGGCACTCCACCTTGCGGGTCGTCGTACGTGCCGCGGCCCTCATACCCAAACCAGAGCACCTTGCCGTGGCTGCCGAGGGCGAGGCGGTCGGCCTTGCCGGCGGTGTCGGTGACATGCCACAAATTCAATGCCTCGCCGCTGGGCACCGTGCCCTTGGCGGGACCATTGACGTTGTCGCCCTCGAAGTTGAGGTTGACCGCGTACGGGTTCAACGACACGATGGGCGCCCCCTTCGTGCTCACGAGGCGGCCATACTGGTCCCACGCCTTGAATTCCGGCTGCAGGTTCCGATCCGCTGGGATGCTGGAGGCGGGAACCATGTAGAAGTACTCCACACCAGACGCGTAGCTGGCGCCCGAGCCAATCATCGAATACGTGGCCCCGTTAAACACCAGGACGGGATTCGCTAGGGCTCCTGGGCTGTTGCGTGGCGCATCCCCTTCCGCATCACTATACGTGACGGCGAATCGCACCGAGTCCAAGTAATTGATGCTGACCGGCGTCGTGGTGGCCTGCAGGACCGGGAACCGATTGGGATGCGCCATCAGGTAGCTCCCGACCGCCGTGGACCAGGTCTGCGTGGGAGTGCCGGTGGTGCGGAACTCGACGCGGGCCGGATACGTCTTGGCGGCATCGAGCGCCCCGGTCTGCCAAGTCTGGGGGCTGGTGGGGTTGGTGACCCACGAGGAGTTGGTCCAGACGTTGGTGACAGGGTCCTGGATGCTGAAGTGCATCTGGGTTGACGCCGGCATCGCCAAGCTCCCCACGCCAGCACTCAAGGTCACGGTGGTGGCGTCATTCGTGCCTGAGAAGCTCGACACGGGGCCAGCTCCGTTAACAACGGCATTGGCGGTCGTGGGGTTGCTGCGCGCCGAGGCAGAGTCCTGCAACCGCACCGAGACCAAGTGGGTCCCCGCGAAGGCGTACGTCGTGGTTGCCGTCACCGCCTGGTTCCACGGCCGGTAGGGCGCCGGGTCGTTGGCAGGTGGGTAGCGGACCTCGGGCATGCCAGTGTCCCACGTGACAAGATACGCCACGTCGAGGGCGCTCGATGCGCTGGCAGTGAGGCTCAACGACGACTGGCCCCCAAGATTCACGGCGGCGTTGCCAGAGATGACGGGAGTGATGGTGAGTGGGCTGTTGGTCTGGAACACCTGCGCGTTCGACCACGTGTTTTCCACCGGCGTGAACGGACTTGCAACCGTCACCTGATAATAGTAGGAAGCGCCACTGGTCAACCCGGTCACTGTCCATGCGGGCAGGTCTGCGGTGCTGCTCATCACCATTGCGGGGCCTGTCGCCACCCGATTGTACCCAGTGAACACGACGTACCACGCCGTGACGGTGTAGGAGCCATCCGTGGGCCCCCCGAGGACGCCCAGGTGGCCATGCAGGGTGGCTTGCACGGCATTGATTGAATCGGCCCCCGTGGCGGTGGCCCGCGGGTTGTCATACACCGTGATGGCGCGCGTGATGCTGGCAGATTGGCCGGTGTCGTCCAGAGTGCTCAACGTCACCGTGTACGCGCCGGTCTGCGCGTAGGTGTGGTCGGGATGGTTCTGAGTGCCTTGGTAGAAGCAGGCGCAGTTGGGATAGTTCTCGGTTGCGCCGTCGCCCCAGTTGACCACCAGGCGCGTCGGACGCGTCCCCGCGGGGGTCGCGGCATCAAAGTAGACCGAGCGGTGCTGCAAGCCCGCCCCCAACGTCGTCGTAGGATTGCCGGGGGGTGTGACTTGGGTCACCGTGACCGTGTAGGACGTGTACCACGTGTGCGCCCAGGCTCCTGGGCGCTCGACGGCGAAATACAGCGTCTTGCCCGCGGGAATCTTGCCCGTGATGCCGTCGCTGGCGCTGCTGCCCTGCACGGAGCGCGGCCACGTGCCGGAGTTGTAGTACATGCCAGGAGCGGGCGGACCTTGATCCAGGCTTGCCCCGAGGGCAAAGTTGCGCGTGGTCGGCACCGTGATGGCAACCGCGCGGTCACTCCCGATAGCGGGAATCTTGTAGTAGATTGCAGCCCCAGTCCCAGGTTCCCCGAAGATGTAATCCGAAACCGTTGAGCCCAACGTGAAAGAGAGTGCATCGACCGTGACAGGCCACGTCTGCGTGGCGCTGCGCTGTGTTTTGGTGTCGACCACTTTGTACGTCACGGTGAACGTGCCGGGAACACTGATGCTGTTGTAGCGGTGGCTGGCCGTGGCGCCAGTGGAGTACGTGCCGTCGCCCCAGTCCCAGTAATGCGTCAAGCTTCCGCCGGTGGGGGTGCTGCTGCCGGAGCCGTCGCCCGTGATGCTGTTGACAGTATCCGTGGTGAGGCTGGACAAGGTGCCGGCAGGGACGGGGGATGCGTATTCCTCGAATTGCATGATGGCGCCGGAATAGCCGACCGCCAAGCCAACGAAGCTGGAGCCGAAGCTGACGTCATCCAGGCCAGGCAGGGAGTCGGACAGAGGGACTGAGGTCCAAGTCCCGGCGTTGCGGTTGCTGATCTTGGCACAACCGCAACTGGCGCTTCCGACAAACCAGAGCGACGTGGCTGTGGCTTTGTCAACCCCGGTCATCGGGTTGTTGGGGGCCCCGCTTTCCGTGGAGCGTTTCCAGGTTCCCGAGACGAGCTGCAGGATGCCCCTGTCTTCGCGCGAGCAGATGTCCCAATGATGGTCGGTCTGGCAAGCAACACCAGTGGCCCAAAACTCTGTGGGGCCCAGGATGCCGGTCGTGATGCCCTGTGTCGAGGCGTCGGCGATGTTGCTGAACGTGGTGCCGTCGTAGCTCAGGATGCTGCCCGTGGTGGAGCAGTAGTAGCCACTGAACAAGGCCACAAGGCCGTGGCCGTAGGCATCGAACTGAATCGCCTGGATGTCGCAGCGGGTGGGGCTGGTGGCGCGGCTCCACGAGGTGCCATCATAGCGGAGCCAAATGCCCCCGCGCCCGCCAGCATACCCCACAGTGCCAGTGGGATTGACCCAGACCGCCGCGAGGCTGTTGCCGCAGGACAGGTCGCTGGGCACTGGCATCAAGGTGAAGGCGCCTTGGCTGTGCGTGGAGCTGTGGTAGTGGGCGATGAAGGGCAGCGAGTCGCTGCTGCATCCGCCTGCGACATAGAAGTCCGTGTCATCCTTCACGGACAACCCAAAGGTGCGCTGGTCCGAGCGGATGCTTCCGCCCGTGCCATACACATCGTAGCGCGTCAAGGCGCCCGAATCGTAGCGGTACACGGCGCCCGCAGCCCCCGCAATCCACCCCGTGGTGTCGCTGGTCATCTTGACCTGCAGGAAATCGACATCCGTGTTGCTGTTGCTGAGCGTGAGCCAAGCGGCACTGAAGTGCGGAATCTTGACGATGAGGTCCATGGCGCCGTCCAGGTTGATGTCGGTGGCCACCCACTCAAAGCCTGCTTTGTGCGCGTCGTCGATGCGCACCACGAGGGTGTCGTTGCCTCGAAGGTCCAGGAGATCATGGATGCGCTTGCCGTCCACGAGGAACGTTTGGGCAGCCTCGTTGCCGTCGATGCTCTGGATGCCCAAGCGCACCGAGGTCAGGCTGCGGGGTGAGGCGGGCATCGAGTAGTAAGCGCCCTGGAACTTGAAGAGCCGCTGCGAGGCGGCCCGGAGGCCATTTGTGGCATTGCTGAGCATGCTGTCGGCCACTTGCGTGACCATGCTGGCCTGCGACACCACGCCGACGGCATCCAGGGTATAGTCGATGCCGACGCCAGTCGGGAAGGCGTAGCTCTGGTTGCCCAAGACCTGCCACGACGATTCAGGGTCCATGAGGGGCAGCTTCACGTGGTACAGGGACGCGGGGGCGGCACTGGCTGCATGCTCGCTCTGCGGTGAATTGGCCAGCAGACTGCAGGGGGCCACGTCGATTTGGGCTCCCGTGCCTTTGGGGGCCACGGTCTTGTCGACTCCGGTGCCGCCGTTGTTGTCGGCATACTCGTCCACGCCGTTCACATCAAGCAGCAATCCGATGCCACCCTCGCCAGCGCCGTTGGCGCCGTGATCCGTGGCGGTGTAGGTGTCGTCGCCGTCCAAGTCGACAAGCAGGCCGCTGCCGGCGGTGTAGCCGCCGCCGTTGCCGCCGTACCCGGTGGCGGTGTAGGTGTCGTCGCCCGCGCGGTCGAGCAAGACCCCGAAGCCAGCCCAGGCGCCCCCGTTGGTGCCACCATCTTGCGCGGTGTAGGTGTCGTCGCCTGCGACGTCGAGGAGGAAGCCGGCGCCGAGTTGTCCGCCGCCGTTGGTCGCCAAGCTGCCAGAAGGGTAGGTGTCGTCGCCCGCGGCATCGAGGAGGAAACCAACACCGTTGTAGCCGCCGCCGTTGACGCCGCAGCCGCGGCTGCTGTACGCGTCGTTGCCGGCGAGGTCGATGACGGCTGCTGCCGCGGCTGCGGATGTGACGGTGAGGGCGGCACAGTACGGGGCACTGAGGCTACTGCCGCCGGCATTGTTCTGGTACGCGTCGTTGCCGCCCACATCCACCACGAGGGCGCAGTTGGTGGTGTACGTGGTGTCGGTGCCCGCGAGGTCGAGCGCGAAGGCCGGGCAGGCATCCAGGCCCGGAGGCTGTGAGACTGGAGAGGTGGTCTTGGCGAATTCCGGGATGGAGAGCATGAATCGGTTGCGGGCTGCGTAGATCAAGCCGTAGTCCACGTCCTGGTTCTGGTAGGCGGCGTGGGTGGCGTCCTCGAAGTCCATGAAGGCATCCAGGAGGTGGGCGAGGGCGGATGCTTCGGGGGCGGTCAAGGCGGCAAAGCTGGCCAACGCACTGGGGGGAAGGGTGACGTTGTGGCGAGCTGCCAGCTCCGCGGCGGCCTCCTGGGGAGTGGCATGGATGGATGCGGGCAGGGTGGTGGGAAGGGTGAGATTGGCTTGGCTGGCCTGCTGCGCGGTCAGCAGGCTGGCCATGCCGATGCTGGATTCCAGTTCGCCCAAGCTCATGCTCAAGGGTGCATCCAGCGGGCAGTCGAGGGGGATGCAGACTCCTTGGCCGTTGAGCAGGAAGCCCACTGTGCCGGTGGGGCACGATTCTCCCACGACTTTCTGTGTCGCGGGGGGGAGGAGGGTGGTGAGGGGAATCGTGCCGGTTGCGAGGCCGGAGCGCACCGCATCCAGCGTGTAGGCGGCTTGGCCACTGTAGGCGCGAATCCAGCCGGGCCACTGGTTGCCCGTGCAGTCGGTGCCGTTGTGGGCCGTGGCGGGGTCGTAGCAGAAACTCGAGTCCGAGTGGAGGTTGAGGAACTGCCAGCGGTAGTCCGTCGAGTTCAACGTCGAGCTGAAATGGCTGGCGGCGCGAGCCGCGAGGCTGACGGGGTTGCCTGCCAGGGTGAGGTCCAGCAGGCGGGTCGGGTCGGTGTGGATCAGAAGCCAACTGCCGTCGGCGGGCAGGGTGGTGCTCCAGGTGAGGGTCTGGTTCCAGGGTGCTTCGGGCACGATGGGGGTGTGCTTGATGCTCATGCCGTCGTGCAGGACGTTTGCAAATGCGTTGCGGGCCTGGATGCCTTGCAGGCTCTGGATCAGGTTGAGCGCTTGCTGCGCGGTCATGTCTGAAGTGAGGTTGGCCAGCGTGGGGAGGGTGCTGGTGGGGTCGGCCACGACGAGTTGTGCTTCGTGGTGGCTGGGCTCGATGAGGATGGCGAAGCCGGCTTGGGGCAAGCCGTCGGTGAAGCTGAGGTAGTCGCCAGTGGTGGTGTTGGCGTTGGCTTCGCTGGCTAGGTTCACGGCATCCAAGGGGTTGGGGATGCCGTCGCCGTCTACGTCGTTGCGGGAATCCAGGGGGATGGTGGTGTTGGTGGCGATGCTTTCCAGGATGCGGTTGCCCGTGGATGCAGGTGCGGGAAAGAGCGGTTGCACTCGGGAGGGCTGCGGCGGGGGGCACGTGGGCGGGCAGTAGGTCTGCGGCCCGGGTTGCGGTTTTTGGCAGTATTGGTCGACCACGTCGGTGACGATGTTCGGGCTGGGTGTTTTTGGCAAGGGCCCTGTGATGTAGGAGATGGGTTGCGGGGTCTGGATGGGGGGGTTGGGTGGATGGATGAGTTTGCCCACTTCATCCCTCTTGCAGTCGATGGAACCCTGCACTGGGGGACGGATCTCAATCTGCGCGCCTGATGGGGTGGGCAGCAGCGTCAGGCAGAACATCAAGGCGAGGGCCAGGTTGGCGAATTGGAGGCGGGTCATGGGTTCACGTCCGGTTGGGGAGCGGGAAGGAGCGCGTTTTTCGACAATTGCGGGGTTGATAGCTGTGACTGACCAAAACTCGCAAACGCCGCGGCGACGCCTCCGCACATTTCGCTGACATGGGCGGGAAGGCGAGGCAGCCGGGGCGCGTTGACTCGTAGGGCAAGATCACCCACATAGTGGGGGCTGGAGCGGGACGAGTCGATGCGTTCTCCGCACACCTCGGCGGTCACGGCCACGGAGGGGGTGGGCAGGAGGCTGACCAGCATCGAGGCGGCCAATAGCAGTTGCAGAAAGCGAGCGTAGAGCATAGGGTTCACTTCATGGAATCGGGGGTGAAGGGGACAGCGACAGGAGGGGGGCAAGGTGTCGGTGGACGCGGGGTCGCAGCAGCTCCAGCATGAGGAGGCCGCCCAGCGTCAGTTGGAGGCCGCCTCGGCCGTCGGGCACAATCCAGTCGTTGTCGAGCCAGATTTGCTGTGTGCGGGGCTGTACGTCGGGACGCAGCGGGCTTGGGTGGGCTGGAACCGGGAAGTGCGGGAGGCGTCGCTTCTGAACAGGTCGTCTTGGGCGCGCGCCCGCTGCATCCAGGTGAGTCTGTGTGAGAAGAAGGGGGCAGGGCGCCGCTGCATGAGC
>JAIVGU010000148.1 GCA_020201445.1 Halobacteriales archaeon | reverse complement strand
CTGCTGTACGGCGGCGCGGCGCTGACCGGGCGCGGGTTCGCCGCGGAGGCCGACCGGGGCACCCTCGACCTGCTGCGCAGCGCGCCGGTCCCGCTCCTTTGGCACGGCCTCTCCCGCGCCGCCGTCCACGCCCTGCTCACCGCCGGGCTGGCGCTGCTCGGCCTGGGCGGCGTGTGGCTCCTGTTCGGCATCGCGGCGCCGCTGCCCGTCGTCGCGGTCCTGCTGCTCGCCGCCGTCGGCGTCGCCGTCGCGGGGACCGCCACCTCCGCCCTCGCCGCGCAGGCGCGGGGCCGCGAGGTGCTGCTGCCCATCCTCCTGGTCCCGGTCCTGGCGCCGCTGCTGCAAGCGGGCCTGCGCGCCACCATCGCGGCCCTCGACGGCGCGGCGCTGGCGGACCTCCAGGTGCCACTGCTGCTGATGGCGGGCTACGACCTCGTCGCGGCGGGGGCGGCGATGGTCGTCCTGCCCCTCGCGCTCGAGGGAGACTGATGCCCTCCCCCTCCAAACGGAACCACGAATTGCACGAATTTCACGAACCAAGGTTTCGTGTCATTAGTGCAATTCGTGGTTCAACCGGGCGGCCACAACCGCTATGGACCCCCACACCTGGAGGCCTAGCGTGAAGGAGGCCACGGTGGCCCGCATCCGCACGGCGACCCTGTGGGGCACCCTCGTCGCCTTCCCGGTGCTGTTCTGGCTGACCTGGTTCGTGGCGCCCGACTGGTCCTACCAGCCGGAGGTGACCGCGCCGCTCACCCGGAAGATCCTGTTCTACCACCCGGCGAGCGCGTGGGCCAGCTTCGCGGCCTACCTCGTCACCTTCGTCCTTGGCCTCGCCTACCTCAACGAGCGCGACCTGAAGTACGACCGCCCCGCGCAGGCCGCCGCCGAGGTGGGGTTCCTGCTCAACACCATCGCGCTGGCGACGGGGACGCTGTGGGGCATCCAGGAGTGGGCCAAGGCGGGCCAGAACGCGCTCGCCACCGTCTACACCGAGCCCAAGGTGCTCGTCGTCGTCGTGATGTGGCTCGTCTTCGCGGCCTACCTCCTGCTGCGCCGCTTCGTCGACGGCCCCGAGCGCCGCGCCCGCCTCAGCGCCGCGTTCTCCATCCTCGGCTTCGTCATGGTGCCCGTGAGCTTCCTGACCAGCCGCCTGCTCGCGACGAGCCTGCACCCCGACATCGCGGGGCCCGGCAAGAACCCCGACGCGGCGGTGTCCGGCGACGTCGGCCTCGTCCTGCTGTGGTCCTTCGTGGCGTTCCTGGTGCTGTTCGTCCACCTGTTCCTCCAGCGCACCCGCTTCCTCGCGGCGCAGGAACGGGTCGCGCAGCTGGAGGAGGGCGCATGAACGACGCCACCAGCTTCTTCCTCGCCTTCGCCGCCGTCTTCGCGCTGCTGGCCGCCTCGCTCGTCCGCCTGGAGCTGCGCGGCCGCCGCATCGAGGCGCGCCTCGCCACCCTAGAAGCCTCCCGCAGGAAAGGGGGCGCCTGATGCTCCTGCGGACGCAACTCATGGCTGCCGCCGCCGTCGTCGCCGTGGGCGCCGGCACCCTGTTCCTGGCCTCCACGCAGGGCGAGGCCAGCGTGCGCTTCGTCGAGCAGGTCACCGCCGACCCCGCCGCGCACACCCGCGGCTCCTACACCCTCATGGGCATCCCCGAGCCGGCGCAGGTCCCCGTCACCGGCCCCAACGGCACGCAGCTCGTCCCGAACCCGGACCACCGCGGCTTCACGCGCACCACGGCGATGTGGCGGAGCGGCGGGCAGCCCTACTACTCGACGCACACGCTCGAGGTCCACGCCGACAGCGAGGGGACCCTGTGGTCGTTCCGCAACGAGACCCGCCGCCTCCCCACCGACGCGCAGCTTGCGATGCCCGCCGTGACGGCGGAGTGGCGTCTCGGCGCGGCGGGGCAGGTCTTCCCGGTCGCCGCGTTCCAGGACCCCGACCACCAGCGCGTCTGGGCCTGGTACGACCGCGCCCCCGAGACGCCCTTGCAGCCCAAGCCCAGCCAGTTCCAGGGCCGCCTCCTCACCCACCTGCCCGACGGCACGCCGCTCCCCGCCGGGGCCATCATCTACCAGGTCGAGTCCTACACGGCCGGCTGCTCCAGCAAGTTCCTGCCGCCGGAACTGCAGGCGAAGTACGGCAACGAGACGGCGTCCAAGTAGCGACCCCGCCCACCGCGAAGGCCGCGAAACGCCGAGCGCCCTTCGCGGCAAGGGGGGGAGGATGGGAGCCACCGTTTTGTAGGGTCCCCCCGTCGCGGCGGCCATGCGCCTGCTCCCGCTCCTGGCCCTCGCGGCCCTCGTGCTGGCCACCCCCGCGACCGCCCAGATGGACTTCACCCAGCCCTACCAGGTCCGCGCCGGGGTGGGTGACCTCCCCAGCACCACCGCCACCGAGCGCGCCGGCACCTGGAACGTCGAGCAGCTTCTCACCGTCCCCCTCGACGGCAAGGCCAAGGAGCTGCACTTCACCCTCCCCGCCGGCAGCGGGCTTGAGGCCGTCACCTGCACCTGCGCCTCCTTCACCAGGCAGGCCCAGGCCGGCGCCGTCACCGTGTCCCTCGCCGCGAACAACACCGGCAGCAGCGCGACTGTCCGCGTCACCTCGTCGCAGCCGTTCTCCACCGCCGTCGCCTTCTCGCTGCGCGCCCCCGCCGAGGCGGGCAAGGACGCCGCCGTCATCCTGTTCGTCCCCATGGGCAGCGCGTTCGAGGCGCCGGGAACGGCAACCTCGCCAGGCAGCAGCACCGACGGCACCTCCACCATCCAGGCGC
>JAIVGU010000147.1 GCA_020201445.1 Halobacteriales archaeon | reverse complement strand
GCGCCCCGCCCCCGGCGTGGACCGCGTCCAGGAGCGGGGCTACGACGCCGAGGGCCGCCTGCTGTGGGAGAAGGGCGTCCGCAGCGATAGCGACGCCCTCGCCTTCGAGCGGTTCTACCGCCATGTCGACAGCAAAGCCAGGCCCAGCGGGGGAGGGGGCGGCGGAGGCAGCGCGGGCGACCCCGGCACCGACTGCGAGCCCGACAACTTCCGCCAGGCGCCGTGGAGGTGGGCGGGGCCCTACGCCACCACGGCCTCCTCGTACGCCAGCCTGTTCAACGCCGCTGGCCAGGCCTGGGACGCGGCCACGGGGGCGGCAATCCTGGCGGGCATCACGCCCGGCTCGGCGGGGCCGGCCGGCACGCTGGACGGCCACAACCAGATCGACTTCGTCCCGCTCGGCGCCTCCACCACCATCGCGGTCACCACGACCTGGTACAACCGCTTCACTGGCGAGGCCGTCGAGTCGGACGGCCAGTACAACACCTACTACGCCTGGGCCACCGACGGCTCGCCGGGCGCCATGGACGTGCTCAACATCGCCACGCACGAGGTCGGCCACACCTTCGGCCTCGACCACCCCAAGGGCGGCGGCATCTCCTGCCTCACGATGTACGCCTACGCCAACCTGGGCGAGACCCAGAAGCGCACCCTCGGCGACGGCGACGTCCTGGGCATCAAGGCCATCTACGGCGCCTAAGGCCGCGCCGCCTCCTCTCCCCCTCTTCCCGCTGCTGGCTCAGCCCCGCTTGTAGTCGTCCTGCAGCCGCTCGATGTCGTGCTCCGAGCAGTGGCCCATCTGCAGCTCCACGATGACGAGCGGCACCGCGCCGGTGTTGGCGATGCGGTGGACGTCGCCGACGCCCACGACGTGGGTCTTGCCCGGGCTCAGCGGCGTGGGCGGGCTGGTGCCCTGGTCCTCGCCTTGGCCGGAGATGATGCGCCAGATCTCCTTGCGCTCCTGGTGGCGCTGCAGGCTCATGCGGGCGCCCGGCTCGACGACCATGCACTTCAGGGTCGCCTCCGGGGTGCGGTACCAGTCGACCCAGATCCCCCACGGCCGCTTCTCCACGTGGTCGGACTCGAAGAGGCCGACGGCGCGCAGGGCCGGCAGGAGGTGGTCCATGCTGCGCCACCTGGGCGGGGCTGAAAAGGATTCAGGAACCCACCTGCGGCGGCCTCCTCCCGGTCCGCCTCCCAGCCCCCGGCCCATCCCGTTTTCTAGGGCCTGCGGCTCCGCCCCTCCATGCTCCGCAGCACGGTCCGCGTCATCGGCGTCCCCATGGACCTCGGCGCCGGCCGCCGCGGCGTCGACATGGGCCCCAGCGCGATGCGCGCCGCCAACCTGCACGCCCGCATCAAGGAGCTGGGCTACAAGGTGCAGGACACCGGCAACGTCTTCACCGCGGAGCCGGAGGAGCGCAAGCCCAAGGACCCGAAGCTGAAGTACGTCGACGAGGTGCTGGCGGCCTGCAAGGAGCTGGCCGACCGCGTCGACCGGGCGGTGAAGGAGGAGGTGACGCCCCTGGTGCTGGGCGGCGACCACTCCATCGCCATCGGCACCCAGGCGGGGCTGGCCCGCACCTCGCGCCGCCGCGGCCTGCTTTGGTTCGACGCCCACGCCGACTTCAACACCCACGACACCAGCCCCAGCGGCAACATCCACGGCATGCCGGTGTCGGCCATCCTCGGGATGGGGCACGAGCGGCTGGCGGACTTCGACACGCCGGGCGCCAAGCTCGACCCCCGCAACGTCGTCTACATCGGCCTGCGCAGCGTCGACCGCCAGGAGGCGGAGATCCTCACCGACAGCCGCGTCACCTACTACACGATGCGCGACATCGACCAGATGGGGATGGCGAAGGTGATGGAGGAGGCGCTGCAGAAGGTCAGCAAGGGGGTCGACCAGGTGCACCTCTCCTTCGACCTCGACGTCGTGGACCCGCGCTGGGCGCCCGGCACCGGCACCACCGTCCAGGGCGGCCTGACCTGGCGCGAGAGCCACCTCGCAATGGAGATGCTCTCCGACTCCGGCCTGCTGTCGAGCCTGGAGTTCGTCGAGGTCAACCCCCTGCTCGACACCGGCAACCAGACGGGGGAGTTCGCGGCCGGCCTCATCTGTTCTGCGTTGGGCAAGGCCATCGTCCAGCCCGCCAACGCCAAGCCGCGCCGGGCCGCGTAGGCGCACTGACTTGCCGGGGCACAGCTACCGCGCCACGTTTCGTTCATCGCCAAAATGGGAGTCGCACTTGAACCGGAAGAAGGTGGCCTTCTCACAAGAGTGTTCCGTGCAATGCCTTGAGTTGTCAATGGGTGACGCGGCACTCAGGGAATCCTGTTCCCGTTTCGGTCCTGATGGGCTAAGAACGGGCCAACAATGGCAACAGCGTTGGGGGGTGGTCACGCTGCTTAATGGGCTCCGTCCCACCCCCAGTGGCCGAGGAACGACCATGAAGACACCACCCATCGCCCTACTGATTCTTGCAATGCTGACCACGGCCGTCGTGCCCGTTTCGGCGGACGGCGAAGACCCGGCCCAAGCCGCCTGCATGGAGACCATCGACAGCACCCGCGCCGACTTCGACGCCTACCCCGACGGCCTCCCGCTCGAAGTCGCGGCGGCGGGGTTCGTGGCCGCCTTCCGGGCCTGCTACGTCCCAGACACGCAGGCTCCGACGGCCCCCCAACCCCAGCCCGAGCCCCTGCGGGCCGAACTCCTTGACCTCAATGCGGGGCTTGAGAAGACCTGCAGCGGAGGGGGCAGCACCCTGTTCAACTGGCACGACCAAATCG
>JAIVGU010000146.1 GCA_020201445.1 Halobacteriales archaeon | reverse complement strand
AAATCCGCTTGGGGGACACGGTGCCGTCCTTCTTCTTGGGCAACCTCAAGAGCAAGGGACTTCTGCCCCCAATGGGCAACTGCTTCGGCTCCAGCAGCACACCCCCCTGCCACCTCACATGACCGCGAAACTTCTCGCCCTCTTTTTCCTCCTGCTCCTGCTTGCGGGATGCAGCGAGAAGCAGCAAGAGCGGCCGTGGACTGACATGGGGCTTGACTACACATCGGAGTACGATGGTCCAGCGCGGGGCGACGACAGCGATCTGTATATGAAAATTGAGCAACCCGCAGGTTCTACTGGCGGTTTTCACTATCTCAATGCCCCGACCCCGCCGGGGAAAAGTGGGGGCGTTGTTTTCGGTTGCCCAGCGCACTCGAAGGAATGGAAAGGGACGCCTTGGTGGCTCCAAGTCACCCTGTACGAAGAAGATGGTACTGGCCTCATCAATCAACAGCGCTGGAGCGCGGATTGCGCGCAGTACTGGTTGCACATCGGCAAGGACGGTGCTATGACTCTCCAACCCGGGCGCTCGCCTGACATTCCGATGGAACGTCATGGCGTTCCTGGCTTGGATGCTTGGGCGTTGGTAGCGGGCATCGTCCTTTCCACTCTGGTTGCAATTTCACGCGGGCGCCTGCGTCAACATTGACGCGTGAAGTGACGGAGCCGTGCTTGGCCGTCGACAAAGACCGCCTTCCGGGTCCGCTGCGCCCGGCAGTACTCCGTCAACATTGACGGCGAATCCTTCCCCTTTCCTTCTCGTCTTTCGCTGGCAAGTTGCTTGCCTTACGTCTAGATTGGTGGTCCATCATGCCAAACCGAGTCCGTCCCCGCTGCCCGACCTGTGACACCGCCATGGGCCCCGCCTTCTGCAAGGGCCCGCGCGGCAAGGCGTTCATCAAGATTCCCGACACGTTCCATTGCCTCCAGCACAACTTGCTTGCGCGCGGCCGCCAGAAGCCCGAGTTCCTGTAGGAGCGTGCATGGCCGACAAACCCAAGGGCGACTTGCCCGTGCTGCCCATCCAGCAATCACGAGTCGAGTTCCCGTCCTGCCGAAACACGAGGTGGGCCGTTGCGCTATGTGTGGTTTCTGGTGTGCTGGCTGCAACTGGAACGGCCATCGCGGGGTATCACTTGGGGTGGGGTCAG
This sequence comes from Halobacteriales archaeon, assembly GCA_020201445.1. The sequence continues at coordinate 3,297 of JAIVGU010000146.1, read as the reverse complement.
CACGAGTGGAAAATGTGCGAAGAACACGCCATTTGCACCCCCGGCCAATTATGCCTCTTTGCCCACCCCGAATATGGCGGTGCCCCCGGCCGGTGGACAGATCCTGATCCGTGCGAGCAAGAGGCGGAGCTGGCCAAGTTCAAGCCACAGCCCGACACGGGGCAAGCGCCGAAGTCCACGTTCTATCGGCGGGAGGGTTCTGCATGACCGCAGGCTTCGCTCACACGTCGGGCTTAAATCCCCATAATTCCACGCCGCAGTCAATGCGTGTCTTCCTGACCCTCCTGCTGGCAGGGGTATCCTTTGCCGGATGTCTAGCCGCCCCCCAACCGATTCCGACTGCTCCGGCTGCGCCAGATTCACATGAGCGTGTGCTGCGCGCCGGAATCCCTCACACCTGGTGGTCGCACAATCTCACGGGTGGATTCGCCTTCGAGGTCACGTTCCAGCCCGCCGCGGGCGAATGCACCATTGAGATGCAAGCCAACGTGCGCGCCCACCAGGACGGTGGCGCCATCTACCTGCGCGTTGAGGAGCTGGATCGCAGTCTGCGCACCTTTGGCGGCGGCTCCGGCATCGACGCTGCCGCCCACGAGGGCGTGGTAGGCGTGGACACCCATGCCCTGCGGCCCAAGACCGACACCTCTGCTGGCTTCCAGCCGCGCACCATCAATGTCGAATCCGGCGCTCGGGTGCAATACTTCGTCAACGACCTCTACGCGCACGACGGCCCCAACGGCTACGGCGGCGCCTTCTGGGTCCGCGCCATCTGCACCACCAACACCCCCTACACATTGCGCGCTGCGCGGGAAGCCTTCATCGCCAGCAGCGCCGACTTTGCCTCCCTGACCAGCGTGGATGCCATCCTGCCCCAAGCCACCCTCTACGGCTCCATCACCCGCCACTTCAGCGCCCCCGTCGAATGGTCCTACCTCATGACCTTCACTTCCCCCGGCTTCGACTTGGGCATCCGCAACGCCACCACCGAGCAGCACTGGACCGAACCCGGCGCCGCAGCCACCCGCCCAATCCTGGGCGCCGAGGACTACGAGTTCTCCTTGACCATCGTAGCCCCTCTGCCGTTCTTCCTCGCCGCAGCCGCCTTCCAAAACGTGGAAGACATGACTGATGCAGAAAGCCTTCCATCCTGGGTCTGATGAGCTTGCCGCACACCTTCACAAAGCGTCTGGCGGGACTCCTGCTGGCCTTCCTACTGCTTGCTGGGTGCCTGGATGCGCCCTCGACCGACACTCCCCCGGCCCCCTCGGTGGTGGAGGAGCATAACGAGACGTGGTATTTGCACGCCAGCGACAACCAGACCCTAAACATACCCATGCAGACCGAGGCCCCCATCCCGGCAGGCGCCTTGCTCTCGTTGAACTTGTGGCACGACGGCTGCGCCGCCCTGGCCCTCGGCAGCGGCCAATACGCCAGCAGCATCGCCCTGAACACCAACGTCACGGGACCCACGCCTGTTTCTTCAACTGAAGACGCGGCGCCCACAAACCCGATCGTGTTTGACGACTGCACCTCCTGGGACGCCTACCCACTCGTGGGTGGGCCACTTTCACCGGCCGGCAACCTACCCCCTGGGTGGGAGCCCAGCCAAGACAACCTGGGTGGCCCCGGCGTGCGAGGCGTGGACTGCAAGACCCTCACCGTCGGACCCTTTTCAGGCCCCGCGCGCTTGGTGTGGGAAATCAACGCCCGCCTCACCATTCCCACCGACTGCCGAGGAGAACCCTTCTCAGAACGCGGATTTCTCAACGCACTCTACCTCGAAGACGCTGGACTCGCGGCCTACCTCAATCTCACCTACGGGATGCCCGTCTACGTCTCCAAGCTTGACAGCGCCGCGCAAAACCTCGGCGGCATTCTGCATACCGTGAGCTGGGGTCCCGTCGGAATGGCGCCATCCCAGGTGCGCATCATGGAGGACACTTCCACCGCCAAAGGCCCCAGCCCCCTTGACCTCTACTGGCAGAAGGGCACCGGGATCGTGAACCTGCGCGCCACAACCGACTCCGATGGCCCCCTGTTTGGCAACCGCTTGGCCACCGGGGAAATCAAGCCCCCCATGCAGTTGGCCAGCTACATGAACGGCAACTTCACTGGAAGCGGCGACTGGTATCCCACCTTCCACGCCGAAGGCGAGTTCCGCATCTACAGCGACTTGCAATGCAACCACCGTAATAGGCGACTTTCCCCGAGCCCCGCTTCATAGTTCTCCTTCGGTCCTGGTTGGCGGGCCGGTTAGTAATCGTCCTAATTAGGCTCGTCGCGCTGCGGGCAACCATGTCTTTCTTGCGGCGGAAGAAGGCGGCCAAAACAAATGCATCGCCAGTGCCCCCTCCGCCCCCTCCCTTGCCGGCGCCCGTCGGCTACAACACCTTTTCGGCGGCCAAATTGGAGGAGAAGATCACAGAAGTCAAGGAACAACTTCTGGACAATCTCAACGAGCAGGATCACGAACTAGAACGTGCCTTGGATTCTGACCCCGACCCTGGGCCAGATGATGATAGAGCTTCCCCGGAGGAGGAAAGCGGCCCGGTGGAGACGTTAGAGGAAAAGGAGAAGGCCCTGCGTGGCCGGTTAGAACACCTGGAAGCTATCTGAGATCGGCGTCTGGCAGAGGAGGCCGTCGTCAAGATTCAGGCCACCGCCGCCGCCCTTAGCAACAATGCTAGGAAGGAGCGTGACCAGGCCGCGATGCGTTTGAGGGCACAGGTCGTTTCCGCCGCTGGAGTAATCCTGTCTGGGTCCATAACTATACTCCTTCTTCCGGCCACAAACGCCTCAGCTAAACCTTTCCTCGATTGGGCGCTGCGACTGTCCGCGTGGGTTGGCGCGGTGTTCGTTGCGGAGCAGGTGTTCCGTTTGGTGGTTCACCAACGCCTAGCTGCTTGGGCGAAGAAGGTGGCTGCGAATGAAGAACGCGCAAGAGCAGCCCATCATCAGCAGGCTTTTTCACGCTGGCCGAGCCGAATGGAACGAGCCTTGGCTGCCGTCCCCTGGCTGGCAGCTTTAATCCAGACTACCTTGGCGGGCGCGGCGGGATGGTGTCTTGTGCATGGCATCATTGTGGCGACGTAGGCCATCTTCTGCTGAATCAACTGCAACAGCACCAGGTCAAACCTCCATAGAAACATAGCGTGCGTTCCGACGCTGAAGGCTACCCGCGAAAGTGCGGGAAATCATCTTCATGCCCGATGAGGGTGCTAAAGCGATAGTTGCCGCCCTCGTGCGCGGAGTAGTGGCACGACTGGCAGAGGATGACGCAGTTGTCCAGGGAGTTTG
>JAIVGU010000324.1 GCA_020201445.1 Halobacteriales archaeon | reverse complement strand
GTGTGCAAGTCGCCCCCGCCCCACATGCAATCCCCGTGCGACATACTCAACGAGCTTGCGGAGGACTTGGTTGCCGGAAAGCCTGTGACCGGAAGCGATGGCGGGGCAACCTCGGACAACCCGGCCGGTCCCAACCAGGCGAATCCGGGAAGCGACGGCAATCCCGCTCATGCCAGCTGGGGTGCCGACTTGAATTGCAGCTACGGCGTCGACAGCACCAATTACCCCTATGGCGCCGCCGGATGCAGCGCCACCCTGAGCTGCTTCGGCCACGCGGCTGATCCAGGATTCGATGGACTCTACGGGTATGCTTCGGCTGATGCAAACGCCGTCGGCGTCAATGGAACCTACGGCATTTTGCTGGGCGGAAACGGTGGCCGTGCCAGCGCCAAGGGCGCCACGGGCGGCCAGGGCGGCGCTGGAGGCAGCGGGGGCTACGGCGCAGTCGGATGCAGCGGTGCCCTTCGCTACAACGGCAAGCCCGGCGGAACCGGCGGCCCAGGCGGCAAAGGCGGCGCTGGATTCGCGCAGGGGGGACATGGTGGCCCTTCGCTAGTGCAGGGCGGAGCTGGCGGCGAGGCCCACGCCTTCGGCGGCGACGGCGGACGGGGAGGCGACGGTGGTGAAGGTGGTCGCGCCGGGTATGGCGAGGTTCTCATTTGCGGCGACAACGGCGACCCGCATCAATGCCATTGGGAGGAGAATCCCACGGACAGCACCACCGCTGGATATTGGGGATGCAGTGGCATCGGCGGCGCCGAAGCCGGAGCCAGCGCGTTCGGTGGCTTTGGCGGTGACACTACCCATGGCATCTCGGGGCCAGATGGCGCATCGCCCGGGGGCGTGAAAGGCGCTCCCGGCGCTCCTGGGCGCCACGGAAGCCGTTATCTTCCGAACCCATCCTGCCCAGCGTGACGCCATGCGCTTCCTCCTGTCGTGCAGCGTCATTCTTGCCGCCCTCGCAGGCTGCACCGGCTCGCCTCCAACTGACCAACAGCAGGGAGACAGCGCCAGCCATGAAGCGGTCCAGGACCTTTTCCTTCTCAACCTCACCCAGGATTACCTACCGCCCGATTGGGGCGGCCACACGCAATCAACGATGACAGGCCACATACTGGTGGGAGTCGCCAGAGGAGTGACGAACGTGCATCCGGTAGAGGTTTTCCGGGCTGTTCGCGCCGACTTTGACAACCAGACTGGCGACTTAGCAGAGCTTGGGATACGGCCCGGGTCCGCGCACAATTATTTCGGAAGTCACGGTGGGGGCAAGGACTACTTGGTGGCCAACATGCGAACAGCCGCCGGGGGCTCGCCGCAGTTGCAGGGTTGGACGGAATGGGCCGTCCACGACGGGCAAGGTTGGCATGGTGAGGAGGCGCCGTCGCGCTGGCAATTCCGCGAGGCAAGGGGCTTGGCCTACGCCTTCGGGCGGCCCTACGTCCTGACGAAATCGCCGCAGGGAATGGAACTCTGGAGCCTGGACGGCTCGACGTGGACCTCCATCCCTTTGCCTGACATGAATCCGGAAGCCGGGAATCCCGCCATGGACGGCAACGCGGAGCGCATCGTTCTGGCGGGAAACGATGTGGCGGGCAATCAAGCCGTCTGGGAGATCAATGCGCCGGGAGCCAGCCCGCAGAAGACGGCCCTGGAGATGGGCAGCGGCTTCATGCCCACAGGGCATACGTTCCAGGTCGTTGTTGGCCAAGGCCACGCCTATGTGGCATGGATTACGTTTCCTCTGTCCGGTCCCAACATGGCTCACGTCGCGCGTCGGACAGCCTCCGGTTGGGAATCAGTAGGGCCCGGTTTCTCCGGGATGCAAAGCATCATCATTGGCGCCAATGCGACCTCGCTCTTTGCGGTGATGGGCCTGGATTCATCCGGCGAGAAGGAGCTGCATGTCTTTGACGGCAAGGAATGGCGACAATGCGGCGCGCGCGTCCCGTATGGAGAGATTCTGACGAGCGACGGGCACTATGCCTACCTAGGCTACATGCGGCCCCTCAAGGGGTCTGGCCTCATGCGCCTGGATGCGGCTTCACCTACATGCTGGGCTGCTGAACGGCTGCTCTAGGCGCCGCGGTCTACGCTGTTTGCGATTCCGCGCCCACCCGTCGACGTTGGCGGGCAGCTTCCCCTTTCTTTCTCCGGTTGGCAGGCCGTGAGCCTGCCCGTCTGCTTTGGTGGTCCAAGATGCCGAACCGAGTCCGTCCCCGATGCCCCGATTGTGGCCGCGCCATGGGTCCCCTCTTTTGCAAGGGGCCGCGCGGCAAAGCCTTCGTGAACGTCCCCCACACCTTCTACTGCCGCGAACACGGGCGCTTTGCCCGTGGGCGCCAGGAAGTTGAGTATCTCACCTAGCCGCGGCTCCACTCTGTCCTCATGAGCTTCGCCAGCGACTTGCTCGATGCGCGCAGCCGCGCCTTTCTGTTTCAGCCTGGCACCGCGAAGGAAGGGCACTCGCAACCGTCGTGGCGGCATGGCCCATTGCCTCCGTTGAAGTGCCCCTCCCGTCCTTTGCCGCGCAAGGGGTGACCACACAGCCGCCGCGAGCATGGCGTATGGCTTGGCACCTTGCCCAAGTTTGGCACATGTCTGAGGGTGCCGTCCGTCAAAAAAATCCTTTCCAACCGGGCCCGGCCTGCATCGTCCAGGCAGTCTACCCAAAGTCTGGAACCGCTGCGCGGTGTTGCCACGTTGGCCCCAGCCACAGGGGTGGTTGGGGTCTGGCGCCTGGAGGCGCAACCGGTATTGGCGGGGCGGTGGTAGTCGTTGCCCCCCATCCCCCAGGC
>JAIVGU010000145.1 GCA_020201445.1 Halobacteriales archaeon | reverse complement strand
GCGTCGCGGTCGGCGCCACCATCGCTCTCTCAAGCTGTGCCCTGTTCGTGCTGGCGGCGCTGGCGAAGCCGATTCTGCGGCGGGCCTAACGCGTCCAACCGCCGTCAACCGCGAAACGCGCGAAAACACGGAGAAACGTTCGCGCGCGCCCTTCGCGGTGAGGCAGGTGAGCTAGTCCTGCACGAGCCGCTCGAGCGCGGGGCGCTGCACGGGCTTGGTGAGGACGTAGTCCATGCCGGCGTCGACGCAGCGCTGCCGGTCGCCGGTGGAGCGCAGCGCGGTGACGGCCACGATGAACGGGCTGCGCGGCCCCATCTTGTCGTGGATGAACCGGGTCGCGGCGAGGCCGTCCATGCCGGGCATCATGACGTCCATGAAGACGAAGTCGTAGGCGCCGCTCAGGGCGGCCACCACCCCCTTCTCCCCGTCGGTGGCGGTGTCCACGGTGCAGCCCATCCGCTCCAGCATGCGCTTGAGGACGAGGGTGTCGGTGGGGGAGTCCTCCACGACGAGGGCGGTGCCGTGGACCTGGCGCCGGGCCGGGGCCTCGACCCGCACCACCAGTGCGAGCATGGCCTCTGCTTGGCCCCTCCGGGGTCTTGAAGGTGTGCCCGGAAGGCTTTTGCAGGCCTTGGTTGGCCGTTCCGGCAGGCTCAAGAGCGACGCATGAACATCCATTCATGTGGAAGCGGTCGCCCTCCTGCGCCTCATCTCGGAGTCCAGCCGCCACCGCCTCCTGCACACCCTGCGCAGCGGCGAGAAGAGCGTCGGCCAGCTCGTCGCCCTCCTGCAGGACGAGCAGAGCAACCTGAGCCACCACCTCGCCCTGCTGCGCCAAGCCGGCCTCGTCGCCAGCCGCCGCCAGGGCCGCAACCAGGTCTACCGCCTCGCCGACCCCGAGGTGGCCCGCCTGCTCGACCAGGTGGAGAGCGTCGCCACCCGCCTCGACCAGGTCGCCTACACCGCGGGGCTGGGGCTGCCGGCCGAGACCGTGTTCCGCGGCTACTGACCTCAAGGAACCACGAATTTCACGAATTGCACGAAACGTTTTGTCCGCGGAGGGCCGCAGACCCTCCATGTCGCGCGTGTCAACGGAGCGAGCCGTTGTTCGTGTCATTCGTGCAATTCGTGGTTTCCTCGCCGGGCGGCGCAACCTTTCTCACGCCCACCCTTCCTCCTGGCGGCATGAAGCCCTGGGCCCTCCTCCCCCTCGCCGCCCTCCTGGCCGGCTGCCTCTCCCCCGCCGCGCCCCCGCCCTCCGCGCACGCAACCTACGCCGCGGAGCTGCTGGACGGCCTGCCGCGCATCCAGTGGGACGTCCACGCCGCCATCGACTGGTGGGAGGACATCTCCACCAACTATCCCAAGCACGACAGCAACCTGCCCACCAACGCCCAGCTCCGCGGGCACCTGGTGGACAGCCTGCGGGCGCTTGGCCTGGAGGTCGAGGTGCGCGCCTACCCCGGCGCCGCGGAGGGGCAGGACCTGCCCGACAACCCCGCCACACCGCTCTACGCCGTCGTCGCCACGAAGCTGGGCACCACCTCGCCGGACCACCGCATCGGCCTGGTGTCGCACTACGACTCCAACACCCTGACCGTCCACGGCGCCTACGACGACATGTCGGGCGTCGCCGCCGAGTTCGCCCTCTGCAAGGCGCTCGCCGCGGTCCCGATGAACAAGACCCTCGCCTGCCTCTTCTTCGACGGCGAGGAGCGCGGCCTGGTCGCCTCGCAGCGCTACGTCGACGACGTCGTGAAGGGCGGCAAGGCAGGCTACACCTACGACGTCGTCCTGGGCTACGACATGACCGGCATCAACTGGCCGGCCTCCTACATGGGGCAGCCGTGGCCGATGTACGTGATGGTGGGGGAGAACTTCGTCCCCGAGCTCTACGGCTTCACGGGCGACCTGATGCACCGCGCCCTCGGCTACCCCGAGCCCGGCGTCACGGTGCTGGACAGGCACGACCGCAACTCCGACGAGCGCCGCTTCAAGGAGGCCGGCATCCCCATCCTGCGCTTCGCCGGCGGCCGCAACGCCGCCGACTACGACCAGTACCACAAGCCGCTCGACACCGTCGACCACGTCTACGAGGTCACGGGCGGCCGCGCCAGCTTCGAGAAAGGGTTCGCCACCATCGTCGAGGCGAGCTTCCCCACCGTCCTCGCGCTCGACCGCACCAGCCTGGACGCCCTGCGGGCCCACGCCGGCTGACGCCCCGCCTCACCACGAAGGGCGCGACACGCCAGAAAGAGCCATCCCTGTGCGTTCGCGCCGTTCGCGGTTGGGGGACTCCGCTTCGGCAGGCCCATCTCCGAACCTGTGGCCTTATGGCCCCCACCCCTCTGCCAGAACCGTGCAGGGTTACCTGGTCACCAAGCGCGGCCCCAACGGCGAGGCGGTGGAGATCCGCTGCTCCACGCACGACGCGTGCACGTGGGGCATGAAGGCCGCCGGGCCGCGGCGCGACGACGACCCCATCTTCCTCGCCCAGTTCCGCTACCACATGGAGGAGCGCAAGGTGCCGGACGCCCCGGCCCTCGGCCACATGCGGCGGGCGCGCCGGTAAGCCACGAAGTCCACGGATTGCACGAAGGCCTGATTCGTGGGTCCAGTTGGCCGTGTCGCCGCTACATCGGCAGGGCGGTGGGGTGCAGGGCGAAGCGCGCGTAGCGCCTGTCCAGGTCCGCGATGGCCGGGTCGAGCTCCGGGTGGGCCCGCAGGGTCCGCCCCGCCGCTGCCGCCCGGGCGCGCAGGCCCCGGGCGAGCCGGTGGGTGGCGCGCTCCACGAGGCTCATGACGCGCTGGTCGCCGCGCGCGGCG
>JAIVGU010000006.1 GCA_020201445.1 Halobacteriales archaeon | reverse complement strand
GGCTGTAGGCGATGCTGCCGACCGGGATGCTGCTGCTGGAGTAGGTCAGCGCCGTGCCCGAGACCTGCGTGTCGATCTGCTGGTTGCCGTAGTTCTGCACGCCCAGGCTGGTGATGGAGCCGGCCGCGCCGGGGCTGATGCCGGAGCCGCCCAGGTCCAAGGTGGAGGGGGTGTTGAGGGCGACCAGTTGGCCGTAGTTGAAGGTGGCAAGCGTCAGGGCGTTGGTGCCCGTGAGGGCGCCCGCGTCGGTGGCGATGGCCTTGACCTTGTAGGTGCTGGTGGTGAGCGCGGCGGCGTCGTAGAAGCTCATGGCGAGCGCCTTGGTGTAGGTCGCCTCGAGGAGCGAGCCGCTGCTGAAGGTGCCCGCCGCCTGCGCCAGGTGGACGGTGGTCCCGTCGGGCCTGATGATGCCCACCGTGACGCCGGAGATGTCGTTGAAGCCGTTGATGTCCGCCGCCACGACGGTCGCCGTGACGGTGGCACTGCCGCCGGCCACGGGGGTCAGGCTGCCGCTGGTCAGCCCAGACAGCGTGATGGAGACGATGGTGGGCGCGACGTTGACGATGCTCGCCGACAGGTCGACGGCTCCCGCCGTGGGGGCGACCGCGAGGGGCAGCGCGAGCATGAGGCCAAGGAGAATGGACGTTCGGCGCATTGGGTTGCGATGCCTCCCGCCAGAGAGACATCCTTGGTGTTCGGCTGGAGCGTATTTCCCGCTTCGCAGCAATCCCTAAGTAGCTCCAGGAAGGCAACAGGGACGTTATAAGAGGGTCCAAGAAGGGGCGTGGGCCGCATCGGGCTCTTTTTTCAGGGCCCATGGCTAGGCCGGCGCGATGCTTGACTACCACCGCCTCGGCAAGCTCCCGGCCAAGCACCACATCCAGCTCAAGCGGCCCAAGGCGGACCCGGCGGCGGACGGCTGCCCCGTCTACTACGAGCACTGCCTGACGCGCAAGGGCTTCGACGGCGGCTACAGCATCGCCTACCGGCGCCACAACCCCGCGATGGAGGTCACAAGCCGCGCCTCCAAGCTCAGGGACACCTTCCAGCCCGCCGAGGCCCCGCTGCGCCGTCGCCACCTCGTCACCCCCGGCCTCGCCGGCAAGGGCACGCTCTGGGAGTCGCTGCGCATCGTGGCGGGCAACGACGACGTGCGCATCGGCACCAGCCAGCCCACCGTCCCCGACACCGGCCTGGTGGCCAACGGCGACGGCGACCTGCTGCTGTTCCTGCACGAGGGCTCCGGCACCCTCGCCAGCGAGCTGGGCGATGTGGAGCTGCGCCGCCACGACTACGTCTGGGTACCCCGCGGCCTCGTCCACCGCATCCGCTTCGCCAAGGGCCCCACCCACGTGATGTGGATGGAGTGCCGCGCCGGGCTGGAGATTCCCTCCAACTTCCGCAACCCCACGGGCCAGCTCAGGATGGACGCGCCCTACAGCCACCGCGACTTCCGCCGCCCGCACGCGCTGTCGAAGCCCGACAAGGCGGACGGCACGAAGGAGGGCTTCCCCGTCCTGCTCAAGCGGGGCGACCAGGTCACCGAGCGCGTCCTGCCGCACCACCCCTTCGACGTCGTCGGCTGGGACGGCACCGCCTACCCCGTCGCCTTCAACATCCACGACTACCAGCCCAAGACCGGCCTCGTCCACCTGCCGCCGCCCATCCACACCACCTTCCTCGGCGGCAGGGGCAGCTTCGTCGTCTGCTCCTTCGTGCCGCGCAAACTGGACTACCACCCGCAGGCCATCCCGTGCCCCTACCCGCACTCCAGTGTCGACTGCGACGAGCTGCTGTGGTACGTCGAGGGCCAGTTCGCCAGCCGCAAAGGGGTCGGCCCGGCCAGCGTCACGCTGCACCCCGCCGGTATCCCGCACGCGCCCCAGCCCGGCCGCTACGAGGCGAGCTTCGGCGCGCAGCAGACCGACGAGATGGCCGTCATGGTGGACACCTTCAAGCCACTCCACGTCACGCAGTCCGGCGCCAAGGCGGAGGACCCGGCCTACCACGCCTCCTGGATGGCCGGCAAGGCCGCGAAGGGCAGCTACGTCGACTGAGGCCCTAAACCATGGAGGGCACGCCCATGGAAGCAGCTTGAATCCGCGCCATCCGCGCAATCCGCGGTTTGGCTGGCGCGGCTTCTCCCCGACGAAACCGCGGATGGCGCGGATTCCCGCGGATGAACCAGACTCCGTGGAATCCATGGGTCGGTGGGGGACAAGTCTAGGGGCAAAGCGACTGAGGTCCGCCATCCGCTTTTCCCCTGTGTCAGCGGGCCGGCCCGAGCGTCCGCGCCCCCGTGTGCAGCGCGAGGTGCGTGACGCGTCCGTCCTGGTCCCAGCTCAGGACGAAGACCCCCTGCCCCACCTCCGGCGCGAGCGCCCACTCGACGAAGGCGACGTTGCGCTTCACCACGGCGGCCTGCACGGCGAACGCCAGGCCGGGCGACCGCGCGCGGACGTCCTCCAGCCAGCGCAGGAACTCCTCCCTGTCCAGCGTCCCCGCGCCCGACACGTCGCACACCGCCCGGTAGGCCAGGAGGGCGGCCACCGCCTCCAGGGGGGCGTCGCCGAGGGCTGCCGTGAAGGCGCGGGAGCGGGCCTCGAGGTCCATGGGCGCAGGAGACCTGCGCCCGTCATGTCTCTTTTCAACCCGCGCCCGGTGCCCTGGGCATGGTCGAGGTCGTGGCCGTCGGGCCGAAGCAGGTCGCCGCCGAGGCGTTCATCGTGGGCGTCGACGTCGAGCGCCGGGCGCCGGGCCTCAAGCTCCTCGGGCTGGACAAGGACGAGGCGGTGCGCAAGGTCCTGGACAACAAGGCGGTCTCGCTGGCGTTCAAGACCGTCCGCTCCCTCCCCACCGCGAAGGGCTGGGTCCTGCTGGTGGGCTCCGGCGACAAGGCCCGCCTGAGCCAGGAGAAGATCGGCACGCTGGCCAACCTGGGCGTCCGCGCCGCGGCGGGGCTGGGCTGCAAGGTCGCCGCCACCACGCTCGTCACCGACACCTGGGCCGACGCCAAGGCCGCGCAGGCCGTCACACAGGGCACCCTCATCGGCGCGCTCGACTTCGACCAGTGGAAGTCCAAGCCCGCCCCCAAGGACGGCAAGGAGGCGCCGCCGCCCCCCAAGCTCGCCACGCTCCAGGTCGTGGTCCCGCCGAACCCAAGCATCCGCAAGGCCATCGCGCGCAGCCTCCTCGCCGCCGAGGCCGTCAACGACGCGCGCCTGCTCTCCAACACCCCCGCCAACGTCGCGACCCCCAAGTTCCTCGCCGCCGAGGCCACCCGGCGCGGCAGGAAGAACGGCTTCACGGTGGCGGTCAAGGGCCGCGCGGAGCTGCGGAAGGAGGGGTTCGGCGCGCTGTGCGGCGTGGCGCAGGGCTCGGCCAACGAGGAGCAGCTCATCACGATGGACCACCACCCCAAGGGCGCCAAGAAGACGCTCGTCGTGGTGGGCAAGGGCGTCTGCTTCGACTCCGGCGGCATCAGCCTCAAGCCGGGCGACAAGATGTGGGAGATGAAGTACGACAAGGTGGGCGCCTGCAACGTCATCGCCCTCATGGCCGTCCTCGGCCGCCTCGGCGTCAAGCACCGCGTCGTCGGCATCGTGGCCGCCGTCGAGAACATGCCCGGCCCCACCGCGCAGCGCCCCGGCGACATCGTCACCGCCAAGGACGGCACCACCATCGAGGTGCTCAACACCGACGCCGAGGGCCGCCTCATCCTCGCCGACGCCCTCGCGCACGCGCACACCTTCAAGCCGACCTGGATCATCGACATGGCCACCCTCACCGGCGCCTGCGACTTCGCCGTCGGCCCCACCTACGTGGCCCTCATGTCCAACAGCGACGCCTTCGCGCACAAGCTGCTGGTGGACTCCGGCGCCGCGGGCGACAAGGCGTGGCAACTGCCGCAGGGGGAGGAGTTCGACGAGGCCAACAAGGGCACCTACGCCGACCTGCAGAACATCAGCCTCACCATCCGCGCCGGCGCCAGCATCGGCGGCTCCTTCCTGCGCCACTTCGCCCGCGACGCGACCTGGGCGCACCTCGACATCGCCAGCAAGGCATGGACCTCAGGGACGGACTACTTCGCGAAGGGGCCCACGGCGGCGGGGCTGCGGATTGTTTTGCAGAGGATTCTGGAGGAATGACCCTGAAGTGCCACCTATGCTCTGGAGAAGCCAAAGGGTGGCTTCTCTCTGGAGAGGGCCGGCTGTCGAAGGTCGAGTGCCCCCACTGCGCCCCCCATGTTCTTCAAAGGCCTATCAGCGTCCAACTGGACGAGTTGTCCCCAGAACAACTTGTGAAGCTTCGTGGCTTGGCTTTCGAGCGTCACCTGCACGATGGGATTCCCTTGCATATCTCATCGGACGCCATCGACGCGCTACTCGCGCAGGCGCCTCAGGATTATGTCGAGCAGTCGCAGAGATTTCTTCGGAGCATTGGCAAACTTGCGGGAACCGTTGGGCAGTTCCATGACGTTGACTTCCTCATTGACTACCCTCTAGCGTTCGTTCAAGACCCGATGGGCGCCGCGTTTATTGTTAGGGAGCTTGGCCAAGAGGGGCTTTGGAACTTGCCGGCGTCGAGACGAATCAGAAGCACAACGCAGAATACCTTCTGATTTGCCCAAGGCTGAAGCTGCGAGTGACAGCCAAAGGATGGGCGGCCCTGCGGACTGAAACCCCGCAAACAAGCCTCACTGTGTTTGTCGCAATGCGTTTCAAGCCAGAGTTCGACGACTTGTATTCCCTTGGCCTGAGCGCTGGCGTGAAGGCGGCAGGATTCGAGCCTATCCGTGTTGACCGCACGACGCACGTCAACCGAATCGACGACCAGATTCTTCTGGAAATCCAGCGCAGCCGGTTTGTCGTCGTCGACACGACCGAACACAACTCGAACACGCTTTTCGAGGCTGGCTATGCCCTTGGGTTGGGGAAGATTGTCATCTGGGCCTGCCGCCGCGGGGATGAAACCAAGCTCGACTTTGATTTCCGCCAATACAACCAAATGCCTTGGGATGGCCAAGACCTGCCTGATTTTGCCGCGCGTTTGAGCGCAGCAATCGAGCAGTTGGTTGGGCGGGGCGTTCCGAAATCAAGATAGATGCGGGGGGCTCTCGCACATTGGCTATGGCAAGTGAACGCAGCCTCGTCGAGACCGCCCTGCGCGAGGAAATCCGCCACGGCGCCCTCGGCTTCCTCCGCCGCCGCAAGCGCCTCTCCCGCTGCTACCACCTCCTGCGCGCTGAAGGCGTGTCCCGCAGCCGCGCCCGCAAGCTCGCCAAGGGCGTCCGGGTCGCGGCGCGGCGGCTGCGCGGGGCGAAGGAACTGAAGGAGCGCGAAGTCAAGACCGCGCTGGACCTGATTCTGGCCTAGACTGGGCCAAGGCCTGTCCGTCCCACCCAAGAAACCTGTGTCCTTCGGAAGCGTCAAGTATGGGCGTTTCCCACTTCGTGCAATGGCCTTCAAGCGCCAGGTCCTCCTCCACAAGGACGGGGATGGCTGGTGGATTGCAGAGGTGCCAAGCCTTCCTGGTTGCGTCAGCCAAGGCCAGACCAAGGCGGAGGCCATCGCGAACGTCAAGGAAGCCATCCAGTGCCACACCGAGGCGCTGGAGGAGCTGGGCAAGCCCGTCCCCGAGGACGACTACCAGCAGGCCACCTTGGTCGTGGTCGGCTGAAGCTTCCCCGCGACCTTTCCGGACTTGCGGTGGGAAAGGCCCTGAACCGGCTGGGGTTTGTGCAGGTCCGGCAACGGGGCAGCCACGCGACGTTCCACCACCCGGGCCGTGACCGGGAGGTGACCGTGCCGATGAAGCCCGCCATCGCCGTCGGCACCCTCGCCTCCATCCTGCGGCAGGCGGACCTCGGAGTGGGGGAGTTTCTTGGCGCCCTCTGAATCCCTCAAATAGGTCCGTTTCCTGGCCTTTGCATGGTCCTGGAAGGGCTTGGGGACTCCCTGCGCTCCACCCTGAAGAAGCTCGCCAACGCGGGCCGCATCGACGCGGCGCTCATCAAGGAGGTCACGCGGGACATCCAGCGGGCGCTCATCCAGGCTGACATGAACGTGCGGCAGGTGCTGGCCCTCAGCAAGGTCATCGAGTCG
This sequence comes from Halobacteriales archaeon, assembly GCA_020201445.1. The sequence continues at coordinate 4,312 of JAIVGU010000006.1, read as the reverse complement.
CGGGCGCTGGAGGAGAAGCCGCTGCCCGGCATGAGCAACCGCGAGCACGTCATCCGCATCGTCCACGACGAGCTGGTGAAGCTGCTCGGCTCCCCGCGCAACATCCCGCTGCGCTCGGGCCAGGTCATCATGATGGTGGGCCTCTACGGGCAGGGCAAGACGACGACCACCGGCAAGCTCGCGCTGCACTTCAAGAAGAAGGGGATGCGCATCGCGGTCATCGCCGCCGACGTCCACCGCCCGGCCGCGCACGACCAGCTCAAGCAGCTCGCCGACAAGGTGCAGGTCGCCTTCTACGGCGAGAAGGACTCCAAGGACGCCGCCGGCATCGTCAAGCGCGGCCTCGCCGAGTTGCGTAAGAAGAACGACATCGTCATCGTGGACACCGCCGGCCGCGACAAGCTGGAGGACGCGCTCATCGAGGAGATGAAGCGCATCTTCGAGGCCGCGAAGCCCGACGAGAAGTTCCTCGTCATGGACGCCGCCGTGGGCCAGCAGGCGGAGTCGCAGGCGAAGGCGTTCCACGACGCGGTGCAGGTCACCGGCGTCATCATCACCAAGCTCGACGGCACGGCGAAGGGCGGTGGCGCGCTGTCGGCGGTCGCGGCCACCGGGGCCCCCGTGGTCTTCATCGGCACCGGCGAGCACGTCGACGAGCTGGAGCCGCTCGACCCCAAGCGCTTCATCGGCCGCCTGCTGGGCATGGGCGACCTGGAGGCGCTGCTGGAGAAGGCGAACTCCGCCATGAAGGGCGAGGACGCCGAGAAGGTGGCGCGCAAGATGCTCAGCGGCCGCTTCAGCCTCAACGACATGAAGGGCCAGATGGACATGGTGCAGAAGATGGGCCCCCTCGGCAAGGTGGCGCAGATGCTGCCGGGCAACCTGGGGGCCGCGATGCAGGGCCGCGACATGGACGCGACCCAGCAGAAGCTGCGCCACTTCCGCGTCATCCTCGACTCGATGACGGACGAGGAGCGCGACGACCCCAGCCTGCTCAAGTCGCCCCGCATCGGCCGCATCGCGCGCGGCTCCGGCCGCCCCGTCAACGAGGTGCGCGAGCTGCTGAAGTACTACGAGGCCACGAAGGGCATGATGAAGGGCATGGGCTCGAACCGCAAGATGATGCGCCAAATGTCGCGGCAGATGGGAAAAGGCAAGGTATAGTCGGGCGATTCGCTGGCTTCATTCTTGAGACGTGAAGAGGGGGAACCTTTGCATTGAATTATAGGGCAATGGTCAATGCCAATTCCATGGCAAATTTATCTTTGCAGATATGTTCGCTTATCTTCCTGGCCTCTATGGTTGCCCAACCTGCGGCAGCAGCCGAATGTGACAACGGCGACAATTCGGACAATTGTGATGTGGAGTACATAGAATACATCATTGGAGCATCGGGGCCAATTTCGATTCTCAATCCCGCATCCTGCAAGGACGCCAAGTGTGGACAGGAAGGAATCGGGCCGACAAGCGTCCTTGAGGATGCCGACTGCACTAGCGCTAATCTCCTTGGCTGTGGTGGTGCAGGCACCGGGGCAACCAGCGGGGCAGGGGATGCAAGCTGCACATCTTCAGGTCAAGATGGATGTGGGCAGGAAGGAGGCAATGGGGCGACAAGCATCATGGGCAATGCATCATGCAACTCCTCGGGGACACATTCTTGTGGCAATACAGTTGGAAGGGGTGCCGTTAGTGTGATGGGCAATGCCGACTGCAACTCCTCAGGATTTGCCTCATGCGGGTCTGCAGAAAGTATTGGGGCTGCAAGCGTGATGGGTGAAGCGCATTGCTCTTCCGTCGGCGACCATTCGTGCGGAAGCACTGGCATTGGCGCCGTCAGTATCCTTGGCAGTGCCAGTTGCAGTTCGACAGCTCAGGACGCGTGCGGATTTACAGGAATCGGGGCAATTTCAGTCTTTGGAAATGCTTCGTGCAGTGGGACTTGTGGCAGTCCAGACCAGGGAAGCATTGATAAAGTTGGATTTGGAGCCGTCTCTGTAGCTGGCCATGCCTCGTGCGACAACGAGTTCGATGTCTTTGTGCCTGCATCTTTGGCTAGTGCCCAATGCATTGGGGGCGCAGACGTGGTAGAGCAGTTGTGGCCTAATCCGTAACTACTCTAATGGGCTTGGGACACTTGATATGGAACCACCGCAGGCTTCCTTTGCGAGTTGGGACCATCACCTAGTCACATTCGTGCGTGAACCATGTGCGATGTGCAAGCCAAGCTGCGGAGTAAGCACAAGCGGTGCGACCGATGGGTCGATTCCAGAAGCAGAGTTACTATGACTGCCAAACTATTAAGGCTGGGCACTGCGCTCCCTACTCATGCACTGGCTGGCGCCCGGCGCCTTCGCCTTACTCCTGGCCGCGGGCTGCCTGCAAACTCCTCCGTCGGCGTCGCCCGCGCCCGCCCTGCAATCCCTGTCTGTGACCTGGAGCACGCTGCCCTTCACGGGGACCGAGACCAAGCTGGCGGTGTCCTCCAGCGGCGTGCTGTTCTACGCCGGCGCCCGCGCCGACCCCAATGCCCCCGTCGACGGCATGGTCAGCACGCTCCACCGTTCGCGCGACGGCGGCGCGACCTGGCAAGAGGTGACGCCGCGCCTCCCGACCGGCGACACCGCGCCCCCGAGCGGCTCCGTGGACCCCATCACGACGGTGGACCCAGACACCGGCCGCGTCTTCTTCGCGAGCATGTTCCCGCGCGACGTGTGCGGCTTCGTCTCCTGGAGCGACACCGAGGGGGACACCTGGATGCACAGCCCGTTCCTGTGCGGCACCCACCCGCCGTTCGACCACCCGTTCATCGTCACCTCCCACCCCCGCGTCCTGCGGCCCGTCGGCTACCCCAACCTCGTCCACGTCTGCGTCAACCAGGTCGGGGACACCCAGTGCCTGCGCAGCCTCGACGGCGGCCTGACCTGGAGCCCCGGCACCCCGCCGTTCGCCGGCCTCGACCCATCCTCCGACGGCGGCCTGGACGGGTTCCCGCAGGGCTTCTGCGGCGGGCTCGAGGGCCCGGTCGTCGCGGCGCCGGACGGCACGCTCTACGTCCCGCGCCAGTACTGCGAGCGCCCCTACCTGGCCGTCAGCCGCGACGACGGCACCACCTGGAGCACGCTCCGGGTCAGCCCGAAGAGCGCACTGGAGGGCCCCGACCCCGCCCTCGCCGTCGACCGGGAGGGGAACCTCTACTACGCCTGGGCGGACATCCTGGGCACCGCGTGGCTGACCACCAGCCGGGACGGCGGCTCCGCCTGGAGCGACGCGGCGCGGGTGAGCCCCGAGGGCGTGACGGCGCAGTTGCCCACCGTCGCCGCGGGTGGGCCGGGCCAGGTCGTCGTCGGGTTCCTTGGAACCCGGGACCTGCCGCGCGGGTTCCTGGAGACGGACTTCGACCTCTACGAGGACGACCGGCCCCTGGACGGGACCGTGATGCGCGCCGCCTGGCACGCCTGGGTCGCTGCGAGCAGCGACGCCTTCTCGGGCCAGCCTTTCAATGCGACCCTGGCGAGCGACCCGGCGCAGCCCCTGGTGCGCGGCCACTGCGACGCCCGCTACTGCCCCGGCCCCTTCTCGGACTACAACGGCGCGGTGGTGGCCCCCGGCGGGCGCGCCTTCCTCACGTTCGTCGACTGGTGCCCCGGCGACTGCGCGACGGCGGACGGCGTGCGGAACCGGGAGCCCGGCGCGGCGTCCCTGGCGGCGCTGTCGCCCTGGGGTCCGTGACGGCGGCCTTTTAGGACGGTCCCCCGGTCGCGCCGTTGCCCATGCCGCCCGCCCTGTCGGCCGCCGAGACGCGCCTCCTGAGAGCGCTCCCCGCCGACGGCCGCGAGGTCGCGGTGGCGAGCCTGGTGCCGGGCACGTTCGCCACGGAGGGCGAGGCGATGCAGGCGGCCGGCGCCCCGGAGCGGCACGGCCTCGTCGCGCTGCGCGAGGAGCAGGCCACGCTGCACAGCCTCTCCCCCGAGGGGCTGGAGTACCGTGCCAAGGGGCTCCCCGAGCGCCGCGCGGTGCAGGCCCTCCTGGCGGCCGGCGGCTCGCTACCCCTGGCGGACCTTGCGCCCAAGGGCGGCCTGGACCCCGCGCTCGCCACGGTCGCGGTCGGCTGGCTGCGCAAGAAGCAGTGGGCCACCGTCCAGAAGACGCCCACGGGAACGATGGTTGCGCTCACCGGCAAGGCCGCGCCGCCGCTCGGCCCCGACGAGGAGGTCCTCCAGGAACTCGCGGCCGAGCCCCGCACCACCCGGCTCCCCGGCGCCATCTCCCTCCTGGCCCAGCGCGGCGGCATCCTCGTCGAGGCGCTGCGGAC
>JAIVGU010000144.1 GCA_020201445.1 Halobacteriales archaeon | reverse complement strand
ACTACCTGCAGGACGGCTTGGCCCTGCGCTTTGCCCGCCACGGCACCCTGGAGCCCAACATGGAGATGAAGTGGGCCAAGAATGACCTGGACCGCTACAGCTTGGCGCACCGGGTCCTCGTGGAGTTGAACGGCCACCCCGTGCCGCTGGCGCCCTTCGAGTTGCAGATCGCCTACAAGCTCTACATGGGCTCCGAGAAGGACCTGGAGGACGCCCGCCACCTGCTGGTGGTGCTGGACGAAAGGCTCAACCGCCCGGAACTCCAGTCCTTCCTCGTGAGGCTCAGCGTCCCCGCCGCCCGCCTGCGCGAGGTGGGCCTGTGAACCCCGAGATTGCAGCGCTGCGCATCGACCACGCGGAACTCCAGGCAGACCTCGAGCGCAACCGCCGCCAGCGCATGGAGTACGTCGAGTTCAAGGCGCGCTGGCTGCGCGACCACGCCGTCACCAACGACTGAGCGCTTCCCGCCCGGTTTTCCCAGCCACCACCCTTTTATGGGCGGACAGGTCCCCGACCCCCAGAAGTCCAGGGTAGACCCCTACCCCGGCTCAGACTCCGCTGGTGCACTATGGGACGCAAGGAAGACAACATCGCCAAGGCCGTCTCGGTCATGGGCAACCTCGAGAACATCCGCAACATCGCCATCGCGGCCCACATCGACCACGGCAAGACCACCTTCTCGGACAACCTGCTCGCCGGCGCCGGCATGATTTCGCAGGAGCTGGCCGGCCAGCAGCGCGCGCTCGACTTCGACCCCGAGGAGCAGGCGCGCGGCATCACCATCAACGCCGCGTGCGCCTCGATGGTGCACCACTTCAACAACAAGGACTACCTCGTCAACCTCATCGACACGCCGGGCCACGTCGACTTCGGCGGCGACGTCACCCGCGCCATGCGCGCCGTCGACGGCTGCATCATCCTGGTGTGCGCGGTCGAGGGCCCGATGCCCCAGACCGAGACCGTGGTGCGCCAGGCGCTGCGCGAGAAGGTCCGTCCGACCCTCTTCATCAACAAGGTGGACCGCCTCGTCAACGAGCTCAAGGTCACCCCCGAGGAGATGCAGGCGCGCTTCGTCAAGATCATCAACAAGGTCAACGAGCTCATCAACCGCAACCTGCCGGAGGAGTTCCGCGGCAAGTGGGGCGTGCGCATCGAGGACGGCTCGGTCATGTTCGGCTCCGCCTACCACAAGTGGGGCGTTTCGCTGCCGTACATGAAGAAGTCCGGCGTCTCGTTCAAGGACGTCTACAACCACTGCAAGAACGACACCCAGAAGGAGTTGGCCAAGCTTGCCCCCGTCGCCTCCGTGGTGCTCGACACCGTGGCCGACCGCATCCCCAGCCCCAAGGTCGCGCAGGAGTACCGCATCCGCCACATCTGGCACGGCGACCAGGAGACCAAGGTCGGGCGTGACATGCGCGAGGCCAACCCCAACGGCGTCGTGGCGTTCATGGTCACCAAGATCATGATCGACCCGCACGCCGGCGAGATCGCCATCGGCCGCCTGTTCTCGGGCACCGTCGATCGTCGCCATCACGGGCCTGCGCGACGCGATGGCGGGCTACACCATGACCTCGGATGGCGAGATGGAGCCCTTCGAGCGCATCGTCCACGTGTCGGACCCCGTCGTCACCGTGGCCGTCGAGTGCAAGCACATGAAGGACCTCCCGAAGCTGGTCGACGTGCTGCGCCAGATCAGCAAGGGCGACCCGTCGGTGCAGGTCAAGATCAACCAGGAGACGGGCGAGAACCTGATGTCGGGCATGGGGGAGCTGCACCTCGAGGTCATCACCCACCGCATCGAGCGCGACTTCAACCTGCAGATCGTCACCTCCAACCCCTTCGTGGTCTACCGCGAGTCGGTGAAGGGCAAGTCGCCGCAGGAGTTCGAGGGCAAGTCGCCCAACCGCCACAACCGGTTCTTCATCACCGCCGAGCCGCTGCCGGCCAACATCGTCACGGCGCTGCGCGACAACGAGATTCCGTCGGACCCCAAGAAGCACCAGAAAGAGGTCCACGAGAAGCTGGTCGCCCTGGACTTCCCGTACAAGGACTACACCAAGAAGATCAAGGCCATCGACGGCACCTGCATGCTCGTGGACGGCACCAAGGCCATCCAGAACCTGCACGAGACCTTCGAGCTCATCATCGAGGCCTTCAACGAGGCGGTCAAGGCGGGCCCGCGCGCGGGCGAGCCCATCCAGGGTGTCATGTTCATCATCACGGACGCCAAGCTGCACGAGGACGCGGTCCACCGCGGCCCCGCCCAGACCATCCCCGCCGTCCGCAACGCCATCTACGGCTCCATGACCATCGCCGGCACCGTGCTCATCGAGCCGATGCAGAAGGCCGTCGTCACGGTCCCCGACAACGTGATGGGCGCCGCCACCGGCGAGTTCCAGAAGCGCCGCGGCCTCATCCAGGACATGCAGCAGGAAGGCGACTCGACGACCATCACCGCGAAGGTGCCGGTCGCGGAGATGCTCGGTTTCGCGGGCGCCATCCGCTCCGCGACCGGCGGCCGCTGCCTGTGGTCCACGGAGAACACGGGCTTCGAGGTCCTGGCGCCTGAACTGCAGGAGAAGGTCACGCGCCAGATCCGCGAGCGCAAGGGCCTGAAGCCGTAACCCTACCCCGCGAGCTACTACGCTGAGTAAGCAAGCTGCGATTCCTTTTCCTTTCCCTCTTCCCTTTTCTGACGTTTCGCCTCAAGGGCGGGACCGCCGAACCGCGGAGGGCGCGGAACGCACGGAGGCTGATTCCGCGGGTTCCGTGACTTCCGCGGTTCGTGGGGCCAAGCGCCGGAGCCAGCCGTCGCGGTTCACCGGCACGCGCCGACCGCCGCCTCGACGTTGAGCGCGCGCCCACTCGCTTGCATGGCGTCGCCAGCCCGTCTCATTTAATGAGACGAAGCAATCGCCGTTCAACTCCCGATGCAGTAGGTAGCACACAGGCGCGCTACTTCGCGGGACGTTTTTTGGTGGGCGACTGGGAGTGTAAGTTGGTCCTTTGGACTGGAGAAGAACGGGTGACACTTTCAGCGAGTTCGGGTGTTGCAATCTGGCCTTCTTCCCTTGGCTCACCACGACGAGCATATTGCCAGTCACGACGCATATGCCCCGCCATTTGGATAACCTGCCAAATCACCCAAAAGACCACGTAGGCAACAAGGGCATAGGCCAAGAACCAGAGGCCATGGTCTTGGGCCAAAATTGCACCATAGACAGCACCGCCTACGGGCACCACTTGGCCAAATTTGACGAGGTTGTCGATGGCCTCTGGGCTCACTGAAACCCACTCCATCTGTGACAATGGACGCAGGTGGCTTGGTCCTTTGGTGTACGTTGATGACAAAAAGGACATTCCCTTGTCGTGAGGTTCTTGTAGAAGGCATAGCCAAGCAAGAGACCAAGCCCGACTGCCAGCCAGTCATCGCTGTCCTTTGCCATGCTCTTGGCAGATGCCTTCACCCCATAAACATACGACATGGGAACGAGCAGCAGATAAGTCCGCGCCGGCTCGCCGGGCCGTTGCGCTCCGGCATCGCGTTCCCCCACCGGCAGCCGCACGAGGCCGCCCACCTGCGGCCGCTCATGGACCGCCTGCACGACGTGATGGCCGCGCAGCCGGGCCGCGCCCGCGTCGCCGTGCTGGCCCACGCCCGCCCGCCGGTGCGGGGCGCCTGGAACGTGCAGGTCTTCCACGGCCTCGCGGACCGGGGATGCAGCCCACGCTTCCTCCAGCGCGGGCGGGCGCCCCGCCTCCGCGCCGCCCTCAACGCCCCGCTCGCCCGGCTCCGCCTCCCCGCCCCGCTGCTGCGTCCGCCCGCGCGGCCCGGCCTGCGCCACAGCCGCTACCAGCAGGTCAACGCCTACGGGCCGCGCTGGGCGGACCTCTTCGAGGGGATGCTCAGGGACGCCGAGGTGAGCCGCTTCGGCCACACCGCCCTCAACGAGGCCGGGCTGCCGCACGCCGACCCCGACGGGCCGCTGCTCTGGCTGCCGACGTGGGACGCGCGCTCCCGCCTGGGCGGCGCCAACGCGTCGAGCCTGGAGGGCTTCGCAAAGCAGGCGCTCGCCCTCGCCGCCTCCGGCGTGCCGGTGCTGCTCAAGCTCCATCCGCTCACCGTGCGCCACCGGCAGGCCGCCGCCGGCTGCGGCCTCCCCGTCGCCCTCGCGCGCGGCCCCGGCGTCCGGTTCGCGGGCCTGCACGCCGAGCTGGCCGGGCGCGTCCCCGCCTTCTCCCCCACCGACCCCGGCCTCGCGGAGTGGGCGCACGCGCCGCCCCCGCCCGCCGACGCCGCGTGGGCGCGCGACCTGCTGTACGCCCCCGACCCGCGCCGCAACGACGCCTTCGCGGCCCGGCTGCGCGAGCGGGCGACCGGGGGGACGCGGTGAGCGCCGGCCTCGCCTGGGGGGCCGAGCCGCGCCTGCTCCTGGGCGTCGCGATGCTGCTCGGCGCGAGCCTCCTCGACCTGCGCAGCCGCCGCGTCGCCAACCTCTACTGGATGCCCTTCGTCGCCTTCGCCGCGGTCCTCGACGTCGTGGACCTCGCCGCCGGGGAGTGGGTGGGGGTGGCGGTGGGCGCGGCCCTGTGCGGGGCGTTCTACCTGTTCTGGCTCGTCCGCCTCTTCGGCGGCGCGGACGCCAAGGGGCTGATGGTCCTCGCCCTGCTGCTGCCACCGACGGTGGGAGGCACGCCAGTCCCGACGGTCCTGGGCGGCCTCATGCTCGGCTCCCTCCTGGCCGGCGTCGGCATCCCCGTCGTCCTGCTGGCGTGGAACCTCCTGCACGGGCGCCTCACGCTGCCGGCGGCGCTCATCGGCGTCCCGATGGACCTGGCGGCCGCCCGCCGCGCCCACGTCTGGCCCATGCAGGCGCCGGTCGCGGGGGAGCCCGGCCGCCTGCGCTGGCGCTACCTGCGGCACGTCGGCTCCAACCCCGGCGCCCTCCTGGACGCCCTCGAGGCGGCCGGGGTGCGCCGCCCCTGGGTGACGCCCAAGATCCCCTTCATGCTCCCGCTGACGGTGGGCGTGGCCGCCTGGCCCGCCGTCGCCGCCGCCCTCCCCGGGATGCTCCCTTGACGCCTGGAATCCGTTCAACAACGGTTTCAAAGAGGGGCGGGGTGAGGACCCTGTGGCGGAGCGGTTGACGACAGGCATCGCGGGGCTGGACGCCCAGCTCGGCGGCGGCGTCCCCCCGGGCACGGTGCACCTCCTGCTGGGCGAGCCGATGAACGCCCAGGAGCTGTTCACCTACCACTTCGCCGCCGGCGGCATCAAGTCGCAGGGCGGCTGCGCCTTCGTCGTCACCTCCAACTCCGCCGAGCAGGTGCTGGCCGGCATCAAGATGGTCGGCTCCGACCCGGGCAAGGCGGAGGTGACCTCGCTGGCCGGCAGCAAGAGCTGGGCCATCCCGGAGCCCGGCAAGGGCCGCTACGTCCTCGACTCCCTCAGCGAGGTGGTCCTGCACCAGGGCTGGGACACGATGTTCTCCAAGCTGGCCGACATGCGCGCCCAGGCCCGCCTGTCGGGCGCCGTCATCCTCCTCACCGCCACCCCCGACCTCCACACCCCCAAGGAGGTCGCGCTGCTCAAGATGTGGGCCGACGGCGTCATGGAGCTGGGCTTCGACCGGCAGGGCTTCGGCCTCTACCCCTACCTGAAGGTCACCAAGATGCGCGGGGTGCCCGACTCGGCGCGCTTCCTCCTGTTCAAGGAGACCGACAAGGGGCTCTTCATGGAGAGCACGCGGCGCGTGTTCTGAGACGGGCTCTGCACCCAAACCTTCGAGCAGGGAGTCCGGGGATTGCGGGGATTTGCCTGAGGCTGCGAACCCCTCCGCGCAACGAGCGCCGCCGTCGTTCTTGGGCCGTGGCTCTCTGGGTCCTGTCGTTGTCGGAGTCCCGGTCCTCACGAATCGGTTCAAATGGTTTCCAGGATTGCCAAGAAAAACGGGGGAGGGGGGGGAATCCATCTTCCTCCTGCCGTGCCCGGAGCGACGAACCCTGGGGGAAGGAAACCACCAATGAACTCACTACCACGCGTCCCGCTGTTGACCGCCTCCTTGGCCTTGCTTTTGCTGCTGGGCGCTGGCATGCCGTCGCCAGTCGCCGCCGACCCGCCCGCAGCGGCCGTGCCGCCCTTCGACCCATGCCCGGCGGGCGCCGCGCCCGCTTCGCCTTCGGTCGAAGACCCATCAATCAATGCAAGCGCCGACCCATCAGGGCCAGCCCCTGCGGCCGGTCCGGCGCCGCAAGACGCCGTCTGGGCCGGACCATGCGGGCCGTCGCAGCCCGACGGCCCGGCCGACCCGTCAGGACCGCAGCAGAC
>JAIVGU010000323.1 GCA_020201445.1 Halobacteriales archaeon | reverse complement strand
TGGCCGGGCTCGATGTGGAAGCTGGCCGCGTAGGCGCCCCAGCTCTGCTTCGGCAGCGCCACCCAGGGGCCGCCGGTGTCCATGCCCTCGACCTTGGCGACCGTGCCGGCGCTGGCGCCGCCGTCGACGCGGAACGACACCCCCTGCAGGCCCCAGTTGGCGGAGGCGTAGACGTTCACCTGCACCCAGTTGGCGTTGCCCTTCATGTTCTCGAAGCGCGCGTCGAACGTCGAGGCGGCGGACGGGTAGGGCGTCGCGGCGGTCCAGGTCCAGCCGTTGGGGACGAAGCCGTAGGAGCCGTCGGTCGCCTTGGCCCTGAGCTGGACGTGGCTGCCGGGCGTGACGTGGAACGAGGCGGCCCACGCGCCCCAGCTCTTGAGCGCCAGGGGCTGCCAGGTGCCGCCGTTGGAGCGGGCGTCCACCTGCGCGATGGACTTGCTGCCGGTCGCCTTGGCCTCGACCCACCACTCGTTGCCCTTCACGCCCGAGAACGAGACGCTGAAGCCGCCGGGCGTGGCCGGGCTCGATGTGGAAGCTGGCCGCGTAGGCGCCCCAGCTCTGCTTCGGCAGCGCCACCCAGGGGCCGCCGGTGTCCATGCCCTCGACCTTGGCGACCGTGCCGGCGCTGGCGCCGCCGAGCAGCACCTCCACCCACCACTCGTTGCCGGTCCTGTGGTCGAACGAGACGGACTTGCCGTTCGCCGTTTGGAGGTGGTCGGCCCCGACGGGGAGTGCCAGGAGGCCAAGGAGGGCGACGGAGGTGGCCGCGAGCCACGCACGGCGGTGCATGCCCTCCTGTTCTTTTCTAGGAGAAAAGTCGCTTCAGGGGCATTCCGCCAGGAACGGGTCTCCGCGGATTGCGCTAGGGCATTCTTGGCAGGCGCGAGGACAACCTTGGTGTCACGACTGGAGGATGGTCGCCTTCTTGCGGTGCACCAGCAGGTTGGCGATGCTGGGGGGCACGGTCGCCACGTCGCCGGACTTGAGCAGGTAGGTCTGCATGTCAGGGCCGACAAACGGAGGGATGTCCGCCATGGCCCGGATGGTCACCAGTTCGACGTTCGCCGCGGCCTGCGTGTCGTGCGGGACGACCTGCACCGGCGCGGCTGGGGCGGGCGGGGCGGCGAGCGCCGGGACCGCGGCGGGCGAGGCCGGCGCCTCCGCGATGGGCATCTGGAGCGGCGCAGGCTGGGCGGGGGCGGCGCTGGGCACCGGGGCCGGCGGCGGGGCGAGGCTCGGCTGGGGCAGCAGGCCGCCGAAGGTCGCCTGCCGCGCCGTGTCGAGGGTCTCGAGGAAGCGCGCATAGAGCTCCGCCTCGTCGGGCGTGATGCCGTCCGGCCGCTTGCGCTCCTTCGTGGCGGCGAGGGCCAGCATGGCGAGCTTGCGCTCCCGCAGCGCCCACAGGCTCTCGGCGGCGTGGCGGGCGTTCTTGACCTCGTCCGTCAGCATCATCACGCGGCGGCCGAAGGGGTCGCGCGCCTGCTCCACCCGGAAGGCGTCGGTCACCAGCGCCAGGAAGTCGCGCACCTGGAGCCAGAAGCGCGGCCCCACCGGGACGAGCTTGTTGCTGCGGCGCTCGGAGCGGAGGAGGTCCTGGAGCATCTCGTAGGAGACTGCGTCCGGTTCCCTGTCCGCCACAGGGGTTCGAGAGGGGGACCGGGTTTAACGGTTGGCGGCCCCCCCGGATGGACCGCGAAAGCCGCGAAATCCAGGAAAGGGCACATGCGCTTTCGCGCACTTTCGCGGTCAGGCGGGGCGGAAGATGGTCCCGCCCTGCCGCGCCAGCCAGAAGACCGCGTGCGCCATCGGCACCGGGACGGGTTCGCCCTTCTTCACGGCCACCCGCTCGCCGCCCAGCGCCATCTCCTGGTCGTTGCGGGGGACGATGGTGACCGGGTCCATCGGGAACGCGACCGCGTCCTTCAGCGGGTCGAAGGCGTCCAGCGTGCTGCGCGTCAGCGTCACGACCTTGAGGCCGCTCTTGCCGTGCAGGCTGCCGGGGAGGCGGATGAGGCGCTTGACGTCGGCGGTGACGGGCTCGTCGGTCTCGCCCTTGGCCATCGGGATGGCCTGTTGCTTGAGGACGTGGTGGATGATGGAGCGCACCGTCTGCCCCTGGTCGGTGAAGCCGCGCGCGATGCGCTCTAGGTAGGCGGCGTCGAACTTCGCTAGGAACGAGTTGGCGCGGGTGCCGCCGACCCCCTCCAGCGCGGTCAGCCATCTCTTCGCGTCCTTCGGGTCGGCCTCCAGGACGTTCCGGCGCAGCTCGCCCACCAGCGTGCGGGTGAGGCGGCCGGGCCAGCCAGGGGCGGTCGCGGGCGCCATGCGCTCCTGCGTGACCTTCTTGGTGCGGCCCTGGTAGGAGTCCGCGTCTACCACGACCTCGCGGAGGAACGTGGAGAGGTCGGGCGTCTCCGTGCCGCGCTCCGTCGGCACCTTGCCCGTGATGTAGTCCACCACCTCGCGCCGCGCCTTGGAGTCGAGCTGCATCAGCCGGCTCTCGGTGACGTGGGCGTGGTAGCCGCGGCCGCCGGAGAAGGTGATCCAGACGTCGTTCTCCCCGAGGCCGAAGTCGCCGAACAGGAACTCGTCCAGCAGGCGCTTGAACTGCGTCTTCACGAGCGCCAACTGCTCCGCCAGCGGCATCTCGCGGCCGTCCGCCTTCGCCCTCTCGGCCTCCACCAGGTGGTCGGCGTCCAAGTCGAAGATGAGCTCGGCGCCGAGCCACTGCTTGTCCACCATCTTCAGCTCGCCCGGCCGCCGATAGTAGGCCGTCGAGTAGTAGACCGAGTGCGGGCCGGCCTTCTGGAGGTACCAGTGGAACTTGCCGGCGTCCTCGTAGGCGCGGTGGCGCAGGAACGGCGGCGGCCCAGGCCGTTCTGGCCACAGGATGTAGCCGAACTCGCGGCGCGTGAAGCGGTCCGGCATCGGCGGCGGGTTCCTCCTGTACCACGCGGCGTACTGCTCCTGGAGCCAGTCGATGGTGCGCGCGACCGGCGGCGGGAACTCGGTTGGTTGTGCAGGCTTCGGCGCGACCGCGGAGGCCACGGAAGCCGCGGAATCCGTCATGCGCCTGCCTCCCACGCCCGCCGGACCACGGATTGCACGGATGTCTCGGATTCGGCATCCTCCGTGCAATCCGTGGTTTTGGCGGCTGCGAAGCTCACAGGGCACCTGCCGCTTTCGGGGGCTCCGTGCGCTCCGTGGAATCCGTGGTTTTGGCGGCCAGTGCAGCAGCCCGCTCCTGGTCGCGCTGCATCGAGCGAAGCTGGCTGCGGTAGTAGCTCAACGGGTGCTTGATGCGGAAGCAGAGGCCATCCCGTTTCGCCAGCGGGCAGACGCCATTGGTCTGCATCGTGCCGCAGCCGGGGGGCGTGTAGGCC
>JAIVGU010000143.1 GCA_020201445.1 Halobacteriales archaeon | reverse complement strand
GAAGACCGCGTTGCGCTATCTCCACCAGCGCGTGCGGAACGTCGGCAGGATGGCGGGGGCTGCCAGCGTGGACCTGCCAGCTGGGAGAGGATGCTCCAGAACCGGCCCCAGGCGTGGCGGGCTCTCGACCTCCACCTCGATGGTCTCCAGCCGGCCGGGGCTGCGCTGGGCCTGGCCGCGCCGGGCCTCCACGATGCGGGCGATGGCGTCGGCGACGTTGCACAGCGCGGCGTCGGCATCCTTTCCCGCAGCGGAGGCGCCGGGGACTTCGACGCATTCCGCGCTGAAGCCTCCCTCCTGACGTGGCGACAGGACGACGCTGAATCGCATCCGCCCGGCATTGCCCAAGCCGTTGAATAATGTTGGGACCGTGCCGGATGCGAAGGGCGGCCTGCGCGCCCCTCCTGGGCGGGCCGGCCTCTGGCACCAAGGCCAAATAGCAGGTGGGAGTCGAAGCGGCCGTCCATGGAACTGTTCGGCTACCACCTCAACTTCGAGGAGCTGCTCCCCCGCATCAAGCAGGAGCACCCGGGCCTGGCGGCCATCGGCCTGCAGTTCCCCGACGGGCTGCGCGACTACGCCACCGCCATCGGCGAGGTCGTGCAGCGCGAGACCGGCGCCCTCCCCGTCCTCTCCGCGGACCCGTGCTACGGCGCCTGCGACCTGTGCGACGACGAGATGGCGAAACTGGGCATCAAGGTCATGATCCACTTCGGCCACAGCCCGATGCCCAGCGTCAAGACGGACTTCGGGGTGCAGGTCTACTACGTCCCCGCCCACTCGGTCCACCCCATCGAGGAGGTCGTGGCGGCGGCGGCGAAGCAGATGAAGGGCCCCCGCATCGGCGTCACCACCACGGCGCAGCACGTCCACAAGCTCGACGTCGCGGAGCGCATCCTGCGGGAGCACGGCTTCGAGCCAGTCACGATGCTGGGCGACAAGCGCACCGCCCTGCGCGGGCAACTCTTGGGCTGCAACGTCATCGCGGCCGTCAAGTGCGAGGTGGACGAGTTCATCTTCATCGGCAGCGGCGACTTCCACCCGCTCGCCCTCGCGCTGGAGACGGAGAAGCGCATCACCGCCGCCGACCCCTACACCAACACGGTGCGGACGCTGTCGGAGGCGAAGGGCCGCATCCTCAAGCAGCGCTGGGCCGCCATCGGCCGCGCCAAGGAGGCCAAGACCTTCGGCATCGTCGTCTCCACCAAGGCGGGCCAGATGCGCTTCAACCTCGCCAAGAAGGTCCTCGGCCAGCTTGCAGCGCACGGCAAGCAGGGCTTCGTCATCCAGAACAAGCAGATCTCCCCAGAAACGCTGCTCTACTTCCGCCACCTCGACGCCTTCGTCGGCGTGGCCTGCCCCCGCGTCCCCATCGACGACCAACTGCGCTACAAGCAGCCCTTCCTCACGCCGCAGGAGCTTGAGGTCGTCCTTGGCATCCGGCCGCCGGAGCACTACGTCTTCGACGAGTTCCTTGAGGACTCCAACTGATTGGCGGCCAACAAAGGCTGGCGGACTTGCCTTCTCCAGTTGAAGCCCTTCGCGTCCAAGCGGCAGGTTCCTAAACCACGTTCAGACTGGACAGCCCAGTGCCAGACGCCCTCGACCGGAAGATCCTGCGCATCCTGATGACGGATGCGCACACGCCCTTCCGCGAGATCGCCGCGCAGGCCGGCACCACGGTCGGCACCGTCCACAACCGCATCAAGCGGCTGCGCGAGCAGGGCATCATCAAGCGCTTCCTGCCCGAGGTGGACGCCGGCAAGCTCGGCTTCGGCATCTGCGCCCTCATCGAGCTCAAGATCGCCGGCGGCCACCTGCTCGAGGTGCAGCAGGAGCTGAGCAAGGACCCGCACATCGTCGCCGTCTACGACGTGACGGGCGAGATGGACACCGTCTTCATCGGGAAGTTCAAGGACACGCCGGACCTGGACAAGTTCGTCAAGGGCACTCTCCAGCACAGGCACGTCAAGGAGACGCGCACGCGGCTGGTGCTGAACGTGGTGAAGGAAGGCTTCGCGCCGCGGCTGGACGAGTGACGACGTCGCAGCCGAGCCGCGGAACGCAGGGAAGCTCTCGAGGGTCCCGACGGAGCAGGGATTCCGAGGATTTCGGGGATTTTTTCGGTCCTTGCAATCCTGAGAATTCTTTTGAGAAATTCCCGAAATCCTCGGAATCCCTCCTCCTCGGTCAGCGCGGCTTCGGCAGCGCCACGACCGCCTTCTCCAGCACCGTCTTCAGCACGACCATCGTGTTGGTGCGCTGGATGTGCGGCAGCGACAGCGTGGTCTTGACGAGGTCGTCGAGATCCTCGCGGTCGCGCAGGCGCACCAGGACGAGGCCGTCCCACTCGCCGGTGATGTCGTAGACGCCGAAGATGCGCGGGTCGCCGCTGATTTCCTCATGGACGGCGCGGACGTGGCCCTTGTCGATGCGCAATCCGATGACGGCGGTGAGGCCCCAGCCCACGCGGCCGGCATCGGCCAGGACGGTGTAGCCCGCGATGGTGCCGTCCGCCTCCATCTGCCGCACGCGGCGGTTGACGGTGGCGAGGCTGAGGCCGGTGCGCTCGGCGAGGTCGCGGTGGCTGGCGCGGCCGTCGGCAAGCAGCGCGCGCAGCAGCACCAGGTCGGAAGCGTCGAGCGGCGCGGGTGGAACGGGTGTGCCGTCGGCCATCAAGATTCGCAGGAGTTTGGAACGTTTGAACCCTTTCACAGCGTTTTTGGAGCCGTTTGCCTAACGTTGACCTATGTTTCTGGTGCAAGTGAATCCTTATCTCTGGGCGCGTGTAGTGGACTCCACCCCGGGAGGGGATTGCATGGTCGTGTTCGCTGAGTACATCTGGATGGACGGCACGCAGCCGACGCAGAAGCTG
>JAIVGU010000005.1 GCA_020201445.1 Halobacteriales archaeon | reverse complement strand
CGCGACGCCTCGGCGGCCAAGTCGAGGACGGAGCGGCGCACCGCCTTGATGGTGGGGTGGTCGTAGGTCTCGCGGCTCCAGCGCTCCCACTCGGCCCACTGCTCCCGCTCGCCGAGGCCGTCGAACCAGTGGTCGAACTCGTCCTCCGTCCACTCCTCCTGCGGCAGGCTGCGGTAGTTGGTGCGGAAGCGGACCTTGCGGACCTTGGGCTTGCGCGAGAAGAAGCCCATCACGCGCCCCCAGTCGAAACCACGAATTTCACGAATTGCACGAACGGCGTTTTCGTGTCATTCGTGAAATTCGTGGTTCCCAAAGCGAATCACCGCGTCAGCTTGGAGCGCACGCGCTCGTAGTAGCCGGAGCCCAGCCGCAGGAAGCGGGCCTTGCGCGGCGACGGCGCGATGCGGACGGTCTGGCCGGGGCTGACCTCGAAGCCGTGCTGCCCGTCGACGACGACGCGCGCCTGGCCGGTGCCGCTCTGCGAGTCGCGGTCCTCCAGCAGCAGCTCGACGACGGCGTCGGAGGGCACGACCCAGGGGCGGGCGCTGAGGCGGAACGGCGCGATGGGCGCGAGGACGGTGCCGTGGACGAGGGGATGCACCAGCGGGCCGCCCACGCTCATGGCGTATCCGGTGCTGCCGGTCGCGGTGGACACGATGATGCCGTCGCCGCGCAGGGTGTCCAGCACCTCGCCGCCCACCGTGATGCGGAAGCGGATGAGCTTGGCGATGCGGCTGGTCTGCAAGGTCACCTCGTTGGTGGCGTCCGGCAGGCGCTTGGCGCCGAGCCACGCCGAGAGCTTGTCGCGCTCCTCGATGCGGTAGTCGCCCCGGATGACCTGGTCGATGCCGGCGGCGGCCTGCGGCGGCTCCACCTCGGCGAGGAACCCGATGGCGCCCGCGTTGACGCCGAAGACGGGCTTGTCGGTGACGTGCTGCGCCATCAGGATGGTGCCGTCGCCGCCCACGGTGAGGAAGAGGTCGGCCTCGTGGTCCAGTTGCTCCAGGGTCCGCCCGGGCTCGCCCGCCGCCTGCGCCAGGTCGGTCTCCAGCAGCACCCGCTGCCCGCGCGAGAGGAGGTGCTCGCGGATCCACATCGCCTCCTTGCGGACGTGCGCGATGCCCGCCTTGCCGACGAGCGCCCAGGTGAGCGCGCCCTCCATGGGCCCCGTGGTCCTGCCGACGCCGCGGCTGGGGGTGATGCGGGCGCCGCTGACGGCGCGGCGGGCCTCGGCGCTGTGGGCGGCCAGGACGCCGGAGCGCACCTCCATGGTGAGCGGGACGTCGAGGTCGGCGCCGCTGACCGGGTCCAGGACGAGGCCGCCGCACTCGCGCACGAACAGCGTGGCCGCCGCGATGTCGAGGACGCGCAGCCAGGGCCGCCGCACCACGAAGGCGTCCAGCGCCCCGGTGCCGACGAGGCACATCTCCAGCGCGGCGGAGCCGAGGTCGCGGATGTGGTGGTCCGGCTTGGCGTGCGCCTCCTGGATCTCGGACTCGGAGTAGTCGGCGATGACCCCGACGAGGACCTCCTCGGGGTCGAAGGTGGGCGGCGGCACCGGCTTGCCGTTGAAGGTCGCGCCCACGCCCCGCGCCGCGGCGTAGGTGTCGCCCGTGACGAGGTTGCGCACCACGCCCGCCTCCAGCGACCGCAGGCTGCCGTTGCGGGGGGCGACGGCGATGCTGGTGCAGTGGAACGGGATGCCGCGCCCGGCGTTGCGCGAGCCGTCGAGCGGGTCCACCACCGCGAGCCACGGCGCGCCGGGCCGGTCGATGAGCCCCGCCTCCTCCGACAGCACCGCGACCGGGAACGCCTTCGCGGCCTCGAGGATGGCGTTCTCCAGCGCCTCGTCGGCCCGGCTCGTCAGGTTGCCGCCCGCGCCCATGCCGACCTTGCGGTGCCGGTCCGCCTGCAGCGCCACGGCCTGCCACGCGTCGAAGGCCGCGTCGGCCAGGGCGTGGGCGATGGCCAAGGCGTCGGCCTGCGAGGGCACGGCACCCGCAGGCCCCGGGGGACGGTTTAGCGCTTTGCTCCATCCCGACCTCCTGACCAGCAGGGATTCCGGGGATTTCGGGGAGACGACAGACCGCGAAGGCCGCGAAACATCCGGGGGAACTGCCCCGTCCTGCCTTCGCGGCCAAAAATCCCCGCAATTGCACGGAGTCCCTTGACCGCGAAGGTCGCGAACCGGGAGGAAACTTCCTGCCGTTCGCGCCTTTCGCAGTGAGGGGGTGAATCCGCGTCATCCGTGCAATCCGTGGTTCGGTCGGGGGAGCGAGGATTTTTCCCACCTCTCCCAGTGCGCCGCAGCGGTGGAGCCCCGCTTCGTGCAGTGCCCTGAGTGCGGCAACCGCTACGACGCGGCGCTCACCGGCTTCTGCCCGCGCTGCGGCGACACGGCGCCCGCCCCCGGCTCCCCGGGCGCCAGCGTCCCCGCGTTCGCCCAGCCCCGCCGCGACCCGCTGCGCCGCCGCGTCCAGGTCGGCGGCATCCTGCTCGCCACCTGGGGCGCCCTCCTCGGCATCGCCTGCCTCGCCTTCGCGGTGCTGCCCACCGGCGTCCTTTCCACCTACCTGGACGACGTCGTGGACGGCCTCGGTGACGCGCCCCTGGCGGGCGGCGAGCTGCACGTCCAGGTGCTCGACAACGGCACCGTCGCCAGCAACGCCACCGTGGAGTTGCACACGCCTCGGGGCGCCCTCGTCTCCTCCAACGCCACAGTGGGGGGCTGGGCCAACGTGACCCTGGGTGACCACGCCGCCGCCAACCTCACCGTGCGCGCCGCCGGCCGCGTCCTGGAGCGCCGGGTCCTGGTGCGCGAGAACGACACGCTCGAGGTCCGCCTCGACGCCGCCCGCGACCCCGCCACCGCGGAGGTCCGCCTCGGCGCGGACCGGCTGGTGGAGCTGATTCGGGTCGGCGCCGCCGTCCTCGCCGTCGCGGCGCTCCTACTCCTGGCGGGCGGCATCGCCGCGCTGGCGGTGCGCTGGCCCGTGCTCGCCATCGCCGGCCCCATCCCCGTGCTCGGGCTCACGGTCCTGCTCGCGGTGGCAACCCTGAGCGTCGGGATGCTGGTCATCCTGCTCCTGCAGGCAGTCGGCCTGTCGCTCGTGGTGTCGGGACGGTCCGCGTTCCGCCGCCGCTGACGCCCCGCCCACTGGCGAACCACACTCTCGCGAAGCCAACGAAACGGGTGGCTTCGTGCCGTTCGTGCACTTCGTGGGTTGGTCGGACGTCTTCCGGCGACAAAGGAAAGCCTTCATCCCCCTGCCCCATCCGGCGAGCGATGACCACGCCCAGCGGCTCCCTGGCCGGCAAGCGCGCGCTCGTCTTCGGCGTCGCCTCCGAGGACTCCATCGCCTGGGCCATCGCCCGCGAGCTGGCCGCGCACGGCGCCAAGGTGACGATGGGCTACCAGAAGCGCTTCCTCAGCCGCGTCCTGCAACTGTTCAAGGACCAGCCGTGGATCGAGGGCTACTACGAGTGCGACGCCAGCATCGAGGAGTCGGTGGCGAAGTTCTTCCAGGAGTCGGCCGCGAAGAACCCGGCGCCGTTCGACATGATGGTGCACTGCATCGCCTTCGCCCCCGCCACGGCGCTGCAGGACGAGGTCGTGCGCACCACGGAGGCGGACTGGAACACCGCCCTCGGCGTGTCGGCCTACTCGCTGGTGCGCCTCACCCGCCACGCGATGCCGCACATGGCCAAGGACGGCGCCATCGTGAGCCTGACCTACCTCGGCGCCGACCGCTTCGTGCCCGGCTACCGCGTCATGTCCGCCGCCAAGGCCGCGCTGCAGGAGTTGACCCGCGAGCTGTCGTTCACCTGCGGCCGCGAGAAGGGCGTGCGCGTCAACGCCATCTCCGCCGGGCCCATCCGCACCCTCGCCGCCTCGGGCGTCCCGGGCTTCGATCTGATCCTCGACTGGATGCGGCACGCCGCGCCGCTGGGCCGCAACGTCACGCAGCAGGACGTGGCGAAGTCCGCCTACTTCCTCCTGTCCGACCTCGGCAGCGGCGTGACAGGGCAGGTGCTCTACGTCGACTGCGGCTACAACATCATGGGCGTCCCGCCGGACCTCGACAAGATGGCGCTGCCTGGCCAGGCCGCAAAGGCCAGCCAGCCAGCGCAGCCCGCCGCGCCCGCTCCCGCAGCCCCCGCCCCTCCAGCCGCCCCCGCGGCGCCGCGTGCGCAGCCGCTCGTCTTCGGCAAGAAGCCGTGACCGCGCCGGCCGCCGACCGGACCGTCGCCCGGGCCGGCTTGGCCCTGTGGGGCGGCCTGGCCATCTTCCTCCTCTTTGGCCTGCTGCTCGTCACCGGGCTGACGCGCTGGTACGACCTCCCGCTCGACCGCTGGCTGGAGCGCAACGTCGCGCCGCCCACCGTCGCCCCGCAGTGGGGCGGGCTCGGCTACCTCTCCATCTGGGGCTCGCAGTACGCGACCATCCCCGTCACCATCGCCACGGTGATGGGGCTGCTCGCCATGGGCGCTGTCCGCAAAGCCAAGATCGTCTCCGCGGTGGGCTTCACCGGCGGCCTCCTCATCCTCGGCTTCCAGGTCGCCTTCCGCCCCCTGCTGGCGTGGTGGGTCGACGGCGGCGCGGCGCAGGTGGTCTACCCGAGCGGCCACGAGGCGGGCGCCGCGATGGCGTGGGGCTTCGCCGCGTTCTTCCTCCCCGCCGCCACCGGCCGCGCGCAGCCGCGCTGGGTCCGCCCCCTGCTCGCCACGGTGTGGGCCGGCGTCTGCGTGGGCGTGGCCATCGACCGCCTCCTGGTGCGCTCCCACATCCTGAGCGATCTGCTGGGCGGCTGGGGCCTCGGCGTGGCCCTGCTCGGCGTCGCCGTCCTGCTCGACCGCCGCGGCCCGGAGGCGTGATGGAGCGCCGCGACCGCCTCCGCGCCGCCGCCATCCTCGGCTTCGCGCTGTTCGCCCTGCTGAGCGTCGACCAGGTGGCGCACGGCCCCGTCTACCAGGCCGACTTCCCCCTCAACGACGCGGTGGGGCGCCTCGACGCCACCGGCTGGCCCGTCCACGCCGTCGGGAACGCCCTGTCGCTGCCCGGCTCCAGCCGCGTCGCGCCGGTGCTCCTCATCGCCGCGACCGCCGTGCTGCTGTGGTGGCGGCGGTTCTCCCTCGCCGCGTGGTGCCTCGCCTCCGGCAGCCTCGTCGGCCTCCTCAACCCCTGGCTCAAGGGCATCTTCCAGCGCCCGCTGCCGGCCTTCATCGGCGAGCGCTTCCCGCACAGCTACGCCTACCCGAGCGGCCACACCATGGGCGCCGCAGGCACCGTCGGCGTCGCCATCCTGCTCGTCGCGGAGGGCTACATCGCCACCCAGCGCCTCGCCGCCGAGCCGGCGCGGCAGGTCCGCCTCGGCGCGCTCATCGCCTGGGGGGCGCTGTCCCTGCTGGTGGGCGTCGGCCGCATCCTGGCGCAGCACCACTGGCTCAGCGACGTCCTGGGCGCGTGGGCCATCAGCGCTGGCCTCGCCTGCACGACGGTCCTGGTGGCGACCCTCCCCCGCGGCCGCGCCAACGCCCCAGCCTAGCCTCCCGCCGTGCCGAACAGGTCCGGGCGGCGCTCACCCCTTCCAGGGCCTTCCCGTTCCCTGCGCGTGCCGCACCACCGCAAGCCAAGGGCCGGGCGCTGGCGCGAAGCGGGGGTGGGCGCCGCGCTGCTGCTGGCGGCCCTCGCGCCCTCCGCGTCCGCCTTCGAGTCCACGCCGCCGGGCACCTCCGTGCACGACCAGGCCACCGCGGCGGCGGCCACGCCGCTGGGCTGGAGCGGCTCCGGCCTCGACGCCCTCCAGCAGGCGGTGCGGGCGCCCGACCTCGCGGAGAGCAAGGTCAAGGGGTCCGCGGGCCACCTGGTCGTGGTCGACGCCGTCGGCGACTACGAGCCGGCCCACCACTGCGACCGGCTGCCGCCCACGCCCAACGCGCAGGCGTTCGCGGCCACGACGGCCTATGTCCGGCTCGAGCGCGACGAGGCCCTGCAGTTCGCGCGCACCGGGCACCCGGAGCGCGCCGTGACGGCCCTGGGCCGCGCCCTGCACGCCCTGCAGGACTGCCACAGCCACTCCAACGTGGTGGACCTGGGCCCGGCCGTGCAGGCGCGCTTCCAGCAGGAGCTCCTGGCCGGCGGAGGCCTCCCGGACGGCTTGGTGCTGACGGGGTTCCAGCCCGGCGAGGAGCAGGCCGACATGCCGCCCGGCGACCCGTACCCGCACGGCCTCCACGCCAAGGACGGCACGAACTCCACGCCCGACGCAGAGGCGCGCCTGCCCGACGGCCGCACCAAGTTCGAGGCCGCGCTGGCCCTGGCGGCCGCCACGACCCAGTCGTTCCTGGCGGACGTCCTTGCGCACCTGAACGCCACCGAGCGGCGCGACCTCCTCGGCGTCAGCCCCCAGCACGCCAAGAACTGGGCCCTCCCGCCCCCGGCCGTGCCCACCCTCATCGCCCTCCTGGCCGCAGGCGTCGCGCTGCGGCGCCGCTCCAGTGCCGCGCCCCCCGGGCGGTGAGGCGCGCGCCTCCCCCCGGCCCGCTGGGGCCCATCCCGGTCGCGCCCTCGCGCCCGTCCGTCCCCAAGGTGCGGCGCTGGCAGGCCGTCGGCATGGCCGCGGGCCTGCTGGGGTTCCTCCTGCTGGCGCTCGACGACCTGCTGCGGGGCCCCGTCTACCGCCTGGACGTCGTGGTCAACGCATGGGTCAGCGCGGGCGTGGCGCGCGGCCTGCCCCTGCACGCGCTCGGCGCGTGGGGCTCCCTCCCGGGCGCGTCCTTCGCCACCGCGGCCGCGACGGCCCTCTGCGCGGTCCTGTGGTGGCTATGGCGCGAGCGCCGCCTCGCGGCCTGGGCCGTCCTCGGCAGCGCCGCGACCGCCTTGGCCGTCACGGGGCTCAAGCTCGTCTTCCAGCGCGACCGCCCCCCGTTCCCCGACGCCCCGCACTCGTACGCGTTCCCCAGCGGCCACACCCTCGGCGCCACCGGCACCCTGGGCATCCTGCTGCTGCTGGCCACCCAGGTGCACGTGGACCGCCAGCGGCTCACCGGCCGCGCCGCCGACTGGGCCTGGGCGCGCGGCATCGCCGCATGGATCCTGGCCAGCCTCCTGGTGGGCGCCTGCCGGGTGCTGGCGCAGGACCACTGGATGAGCGACGTTCTCGCCTCGCTGTGCCTGGGGGTCGCCCTGGTGTGCTGCGTCGTGCGGGTCGCCGGCATCCCACGCCCGCGCGCCAAGCCGCCCCCGCCCGCTGGAGGCAAGGCCAAGCGCGCCGCGGGATAGGCATGTCAGGGCCGCGCCACGCTCAAGCCGGCGGCCCGGATGCCCCAGCGTGAAGCGCGCGCGCCGCTGGCAGTGGGTGGGCCTCGGCGCCGGCCTGGCCCTCCTCGCGCTGCTGCTCGCCGACCAGTGGCTGCAGGGCCCGCTCCAGCGCGCCGACCCGGCCGCCTACCGCATCGTCACCCCGTGGCATGAGGGGGGGTGGCCCGTGCACGCCGTGGGCGAGGCGCTCTCCTGGCCCGGCTCCGTCCCCGGCACGCTGGCCATCACCGCCGCGGTCGTGGCGGCCTGGTGGCTGCGGGGGGCCCGCGCGGCGGCCGGGTGGGCCGTGGGAGGCGGGCTGGCCGCGGCCGGCGCGGTCACCCTCGTCAAGCTCCTCGCCCACCGGGAGCCGCCCCCGTTCGGCGTCGCGGCCGGGGCCTCGTTCCCGAGCGGCCACACCGTCGGCGCCGCGGCGAACCTCGGGCTGCTCATCCTGTTGGAGGCGCAGGTGCTCATCGACCGCCACGGCTGGGAGGGCGCGCAGGCGGCGCGGGCTTGGCGCTGGGCCCTGGGGGCGTGGGCCGTGGCGGCCTTCGGGACGGGCGTCGCACGGCTGCTGGCCCAGGCCCATTGGGCAACGGATGTCCTGGCCGCGCTCGCCCTGGGCACCGCCGTCGCCTGCGCGACTCTCCTGGCGGCGCGCGTCCCACGCCCCGCAAAGGCGCCCGCCGGGCCGCCAGGGCGCCAAGTCTAGCTTTTCAGGCCCGCGGCGCTGGCGCGGCCGTGCGCGTCATCGGCTTCACCGGGATGCCCGGCAGCGGCAAGTCGGAGGCCATGGAGGTCGCGCGCGCCCGCGGCCACCCCGTCGTCCGCATGGGCGACCTCATCTGGGAGGAGGTGGAGCGCCAAGGGCTCCCCCGCGACGCCAAGCACGTCGGCGAGGTCGCCAACGCCATGCGGGAGCGGCACGGCAAGGACGTCTGGGGCCGCCGCACCGTCGAGCGCGTCCGCGGCCTCCTCGGCGACCCCGCCAGGCCCCGCGCCGGCGCCGTCCTCATCGACGGCATCCGCAACTTCGAGGAGGTGGAGACGTTCCGCCGCGAGCTGGGCGCCCAGTTCATCCTCGTGGCCATCCACACCGACCCCGAGCACCGCTTCGGCCGCATGGTCCGCAGGGCCCGCGCCGACGACTCCGTCGACCCCGCCGTGCTGAAGGCCCGCGACGAGCGCGAGATGGGCTGGGGCATCGCCCGCACCATCGCCCTCGCCGACGAGATGGTGGTCAACGACGGCACGCTGGAGCAGTTCCGCGCCCGCGTCGGGGCGCTGCTGGACCGCATCGCCAAGGCATGAGCGGCCGACCGCCCCACTGACCGCGAAGTCCGCGAAACCTGGAAAATTCCCTGTCTTTCGCGCCGTTCGCGGTTGAAGCGCAATTCGTTCCATCCGTGGTCGCCGGAGCGTCGAAGCACCAACGAACCGCGGAAGTCGCGGAGAACACGGAGGTAAGCCTTCCGCGCCGTCCGCGGTTACGCCGAAACCGGCCCGCGGCACGCCAACCCACGCAGCGCAGGGCCTGGAGGCGCCAACCTGGGAGTCCCCCTCAAGCGTCTTTGACGCCGCGCGGCTCGCCGCGTGCGCTCTCTTCCTGCTGCTTCCGGCGCCGCTCCGCCTTCTCCTTCGCCATCGCCCGCAGCATCTCCTGCCGGCGGGGGTCGCCGGTCACGTCGCGGATGCCGGCGCGGCCCGCGGTCTCCGCGTCTTGCTCCCCCTCAACGTCTGGAGCCGGCGGGTGCGCCGTCGGCAGGGCGCCGGTGTGCATCGGCAACTGGCCTGGCCGTGGCGTGGACAGGAGGGTTCCCTCGCGGTGGCGGCGGCGCAACTCGTCCTGCGCCTGCTCGAACGTGTTGGGGCGCTCGACGCGGCGCGCCACCTTCGCCTGCGCGTCCCAGCGCCACAGCTCGACGCCGGCGGTGGTGAGGATGCCGACGGCGAGCGGGTCGGGGTACTCCTCCTCGAAGACGACGCGGCGCATCCCGCAGTTGGCGACCATGCGGCTGCACTGGGTGCAGGGCTGCGTCGTGCAGAAGAGGTCGGCGCCCTCGATGCTGACGCCCGTCGTCGCGGCCTGCAGGATCGCGTTCTGCTCCGCGTGCAGGCAGGGGCAGATGTCCGCCACCATCCCGCGCGGGATCTGCAGCTCGTCGCGCAGGCACCCGACGTCGATGGGGTGCGGGAAGTTGCGCGGCGCGCCGTTGTAGCCCGTCGTCAGCACGCGCTTGTCCTTCACGATGACCGCCCCCACCCGGCGGCGGGGGCAGGTGCCGCGCGCCTTGACGAGGTGGGTCATGTCCATGAAGTACTGGTCGACGCTGGGGCGCTCCCCGTCCACGCCGCCGCACACGGGCACGGGCCTATCAATGCTTGCGGCCGGGGAGCCACTGGCCGCGCGCAGGTCATCTCCTCGGGCGGGTGGGTTGGACGCGCCCTCCGTGGTCAGTGCTTGACCTGGTCCGCCATGTGGCGGGCGTAGAGTTCGGTGACGATCTTGTCGAGGCCGACGCCCTTGGTGCGGCAGGCGACGAGAAGATGGTAGAGGACGTCGGCGGCCTCGTGCTCCAGGGGGTCCGGGTTGGGCTTCCCCTGCAGGACGCGGGTGACCTCGTTGGCCTCCTCGACGAACTTCTTGAGCGCCTCGATGGGCTCGGCGAGGAGCTTGCTGGTGTGGCTGCCGGCGCGCGGGGTCTTGGCGGTGTCCGCGATGATGCGGTCCAGCTCGCCCAGGAAGCTGGCGACGGGGATGGCGCGCTCCTCGGTCCAGCAGGTGCCGGTGTCGCGGTGGCAGGCGGGGCCCTCCTGGTCGACGACGGCGAGGATGGCGTCCTTGTCGCAGTCCACGTGGAGTTGGACGAGGCGCTGGGCGTGGCCCGACTCCTCGCCCTTGACCCACACCTTGTTGCGGCTGCGGCTCCAGTAGGTCATGTTGCGGGTGCGCAGCGTCTGCTCCAGCGTCTCCTTGTTGGTGTGCGCGAGCATGAGGACGGCGCCGGTGCGGCGGTCCTGCGCGATGACCGGGATGAGCCCCTCGGCGTCCCACTTGAGCTCCTCGAAGTTGATGCCGTCGATGACCTGACCGCCGCCCTTGACCTTGATGGCGGACTTGAGCAGCTCCAGGTCCTCGAGGGTGAACTTGCTGGGGCCCTTGGCGACGACCTGGATGCCGTCGCCGGGCTCCTGGGTGGGCGGCGGCGCAAGCGGGGGCGCCGGGGTCGGGGCCGACATCTTGGGGGGCAGCGCCGGCGCAGGGGAGTGGGATGGGGAGTGGCTGGGGGGCGGCGACGTCGCGGGCGGCGGTGCGGCGGGCGCGGGGCGCGGGGC
>JAIVGU010000322.1 GCA_020201445.1 Halobacteriales archaeon | reverse complement strand
GTCCTCATCGTCGACGACGAGCCCGACGTCCTGGAGAGCACCGCTCTCCTCATCGAGGCGCTCGGCTACCAGGCCATCCGCCTCTCCGAGCCCGCCGAGATCCTCGAGACCGTCGAGCAGGAGCAGCCCGGCCTCCTCCTGCAGGACCTCAAGATGCCCGGCCTCAACGTCGCCGGCCTCGTCGCCGCCCTCCGCCTCAACCCCCTCACCGCGGAGGTCCCCCTCGTCTTCTTCAGCGCCGGCGGCGACCTTCCCACCACGGCCGCCCGCTACGACGCCTGGGGCTACCTCGCCAAGCCCTTCGGCAAGGAGGAGCTGGCCCGCCTTTTGAACCAGGTCCTCGGCGCCCCCGCCAAGAAGATGGGCCCGTGGCAGGGCCGCGACATGCAGCGCGAGGTCCGCAGCGTCTTCCACGACTACTGGAACCTGTTGGCTGCTCTCAGCAACTACATCTTGATTCTGGACCGGGCCAAGGGCCTCAACGCGGAGTCGCAGAAGGCGGTCCGGGGCCTCGACGAGTTGATTCTTAAGCTGGAGTCCAAGACGGACCGCCTGAGCGCCTACATCATGGCCCTCGTCGGCTCGCTGGAGCCCATCCCGGCCCAAACCGTGGGAGCAGGTGGAAAGAGCGGGGACGGGCGCGCGTCAGGGTCCGAGAACCGCGCTTGACCAGCTAAAGGACTTGGTCGACCACGTCCGCGCCGCCGATGCATTGGGCCGTCAGCAGGTTGAGAGCAAAGACGTCGAACTCCTCGTCGCAGGAGGCGTGGCCGGCGACCGAGACGGCGCCGAAGCCAGAAAGGACCGGCGCGACAGGGTTCGAGATGTCGATGCGAAGCAGGCTGCCGCACTCCCCGCGCTGGCAGCGCCCACGCCGGTCGACCCGCACGAGTAGCCGTCGTTTGCGCCCGTGGGGCTGCACGCGGCATCCCCTGCGACGCTGACGGCGCCGACGCCAACCTCGCCGCAGGAGTCGCCGGAGAATACGCCACTTCCGCTATTTTCGCAAGTCGCGCGACCCATGACGCTCGCTGCGCCGACGCCATAAAAACCACAGGAGCCGTCACTTCCGTCGCTCCGGCAGGTGGCGTTCCCCAGGATGCTGGTCGCCCCCAGTCCCTGATGTCCGCACGAGTCACCAAAGGTCGTCCCGCTGCCACTGGTCGAGCACTCGGCATCGGCGAGGACGCTTGTGGCACCAAGGCCCACACTGCCGCACGTGTCCGGCGTGGTGGTCGTGCAGGAGGCATCGTCCAGGATGCTGATGGCTCCCGTCGGCAAGTCCGGCGGAAGGAGGCAGTTCCCGGCGTTGGCTCCGTTGTCACAAGGCGCAGCGAGCGCCGCCTGGGGCAGGAGGGAGAGCGTCGCGAGCAGGGCGACCAGCGTTCCTTTGGCGAAGTTCAAGGCCATGGCAGGACCCACCCCGCGAAAAGCCCGTGAGAGATAGACCTGCCCGATTTCTCGTTCCTCACTACTGCAATGTCGCTTTCCTCAACGCGTCCAGCACCGGGACAGGGGGATGCGGCTTCGGCGTGAACTCGCCCAGGCAGCGCTGCGCGGCCTCTGGCCGGATGTGCCCATCGAGCGAAGCCGCGAGCAGCCGGAGCGTGGCGACCCGGACCCGCCCGGTCGGATGCCGCACCAATCGCCGGGCGCGTTCGATGGCGCGGGAGCGGCGGTAGTAGACCAAGTGGTCGACGAAGCCGTCGTGCTGGGCGTAGGAGGCCAGCGTGCGGTGGCCGGCGTGGCGCAGCGCGGTTGGGACGGCGTCGAGGATGGCGTTGGCGGCGGCCTGCCAGGCGTCGCGGGCGTCGCGGCTGGGGGCGTGGTCGGGGGCGACCTTGAACTGGTAGGCCCATTCGTGCCAGGGCCAGCGGCGCACTACGGCGGGGGGCGCCTTGCCCTCCACCAGCTGGCGCTCCAGCAGCTCGCAGCGCTCGACCTGGCTGGGGGGGAAGACGCTGCGGGCGAGCAGGTGGGCGTCGCTGGCGGCGAGCAGGGCCTTGGCGGCCTGGATGCGGACCTTGTGGGTGTTCGCCTCCTCGGTGCAGAGCAGCAGCCCGGCGGCGCGATTGACGAGGAGCCGCAGCCCCTCGCCGGGGTCGAGAGCCTCCGGGGCACGCACGGGGATGCGGTCGAGCAGTTCCTCGCCCCACAGGGTGCGGCCCCTGAGCGCGGTCTCGTACCAGAAGATGGAGGGCCGGGCCCAGCGCAGCCGCCACACCGGGACGGGGGCGAGGTCGATGTGCAGGCCGAGCCGCGCCTCCAGCCGCTCGCGCAGGCGGGCGTAGGGGACGCGGGGGGCGCCGACGCCGCGCAGGACCACGAGGTCGTAGTCGTTCTGCGGCTCGCCCGCCAGCACCGTGCCCTCGCCGCGCGCAAAGCCGCCGGTCAGCACCAGGGCGCGCGCCTTGGGGTCGGCCTTGTGGAGGCTGGCCTGCACGGCCGCGAGGTCGGACTCGATGCGCCGCACCACCTCGGGGGTGTCATGCCGGCTGTACGGCATCGGCGTCCACCGCCAGGAGGCTGCGCCCCTCGTGCCCGTCGGGGTGCGGCACGCCCACCAGGTCGCAGAGGGTCGGGAACACGTCCACCAGGGGCCGCAGGCCGAGTTGGCGGGGCGGCGTGTGGCCGTTGTTGGAGGCCAGCAGGGCGAGCCCGTGCGACTCGTCGCGCTTGTCGAGGTAGCCGTGCATCCCGACGATGCGGGAGTCGGTGACGTGGAAGTAGTCGGGCCAGAACAGCACGCCGGACTCCGCCGCGAGCATGCGGTCGCCCCAGCGGCGGTCGAGCGGGATGCGGCGCCGCTTGCGCTCGGCCTCGTCGACCACGTGGGTGCCCGGCAGGGTGGCGATCATCTGCTCGACCTCGTTGCGGCCGCGGTCGGTCAGGTACCAGAACACGGCGAGGGTGCTGTTGATGAAGACGACGTAGTCCTTGGCGGGCTCGGCGTCGATGCCGTCCAGCGCCTCCAGGACGTTGAGCCGGCTCTCGACGGGGGCCATGCCATGGTCGCCGCACACGAAGAGGTCCCAGTCCTGGTGGCTGGCGGTGAGGGCGGCGTGGATGCTGGCGAGCTTGCCGTCGAGGTCGCGCAGGTGGCCGCGCTGCATCTTCTCGCTGAACGGGCCGTCGGTGTGGCCCTTCTGGTCGGTGACGCTGAACTGGGCGACGTAGAGGTCGTAGTCCAGCTTGTCGCGCAGCTCCTGCACGAGGGTCTTGTGGACCTCCTCGTCGTCGCCGCTGATGGGGTGGGCGAGGTAGCGGAACGACTTGTCGTTGTCGCGGCAGAGGTCGAAGATGCTCGGGGCCCCCAAGGCGCCGGGCTCGTAGATGGGCTTCATGTCCTCGCACATCGCGAAGAACGGCATGAACTTGGGCGGGATCCAGGCGGGGTCGGTGTGGAACGCGCCGGTCTTCCACTTCGTGATCCGCTGGATGGCCATGCGGGCGGGCACCATGACGCGGCGCGGCTTGATGGCGTGGCGCAGCGGGCCGAGCTTGCTGATCCACTTGAACGGCGAGCCGTCGGGGTCGAAGACGAACTGGCTGAAGTTGCCGCTGGTGTCGGGGTAGCGTCCGCTGAACAGGACGGTGCGCTGCGCGAAGCCGGGCGGGCTCTCGAAGGAGCCGCGCAGGCTCTGCTCGGCGAGGCCGTGCACGAACGGCATCGAGTCGGGCCGGACGTAGTCTTCGCGGCCCGCGTCCATGATCACGAACACGGTGGCATGCTTGCGCTTGGTG
>JAIVGU010000321.1 GCA_020201445.1 Halobacteriales archaeon | reverse complement strand
GGCCGAGGCCGTGCAGGCCGGCGAGGGCAACGGTGCAGGCTGCGGTGACGGGGGCAGGCGGCGGTGGGGGCGGGGGCGGCACCGTGGGCGTCGAGGTGGGGGTCGAGGTGGGCGTCGTGCTTGCCGTGGGGGTGGGAAGCGTGACCGGCGAGGTCGTCGTGGAGGTGGAGGTTGGGCTGGTGGACGTGGCCGCGGGACTGGAAGGGCCTGCCGGCGTGGCGCCGGAACTGCCGGCCGCCGGGACGCCTGGGACCGTGGCGACGGGTTGGGTGGCGTCGTCGCCGCCCCCTGACTGCTGTCCCCGCGATGCGGAGTTGCTGCCTGACGCGGAAGGAAGCTGGGGGGCGGTGGCGCCGTCCGTGCTGCTCGGGTGCGAGGTCTTGCTGCCGCAGCCGGGGAGGGCGAGGGCCAGGAGCAGCACCAGGAGGACCCTGAACGTCACGTCTGTTCTCCGGCTGGTGTTCTCCTGGAGGGGAGCTTTGAACGCTGCGCGACAGCCTTATGAGGGCTGTTTTGGGGCGCGGTGGAAGTCGGGCTTGCGGCGCTCGAAGAAGGCGTCGCGCCCCTCGGCGTGCTCCGCCGTGAGGAACGCCTGCGCCTGGAGGTGGGCCTCGCGGTCGAGCGCCTCGGGGAGGTCAGCGGCCAAGTTGGCGTGCAGCGCCCGCTTGGCCAGCGCCATCGTCGCGGCGGGGCCCTCCACCAGCGCCGCCGCGAGGCTGCGGACCGTGGCCCCGAGCTGCGCGGGGGGGACCGCCTTGAGGATGAGGCCCCACTGCGCCGCCTCCGCCGCCGTGAAGGGCGCCGCCGTCCACGCGAGGTGCTTGGCGCGCTGGAGGCCGACGGCGCGGGGCAGGAGCCAGGTGCCGCCGGTGTCCGGGATGAGGCCGACGTGGCGGAAGCTGAGGCTGAACAGCGCGGCGTCGCTCGCCACCGCGAGGTCGCACTGGAACGCGAGGAGGGCGCCCGCGCCGTAGGCGTTGCCCTGCACCTGGGCGAGGACGGGCTTGGGCAGGCCCTTGAGCAGCAGGACGAGGCGGTTGAGGCCGCCGCGCAGCCGGGCGAGGGTGGCCTGGGCGTCGCCGGCGAACTGCCGCATCACCTGGAGGTCGCCGCCGCCGCTGAACGTGTCCCCGCTCGCCGCCAGCACGACGACGCGCACGGCGGGGTCGCTGGCCGCCTCCTCCAAGTGCTGGCACAGCAGGCCGAGGGTGGCGAGGTCGAGGGCGTTCTTCTTCTCCGGCCGGTCGAGCGTCAGCGTGAGGATGCCCGCGTCGAGGCGGCGGAGGACTGGGTCGGCCACGCGGCGCGATGCCCCTCCCGGCAAAGAACCCACGCCGCCGCGCCGTCCGCTAGTGGTTCAGCGTGAGGACGGCGTCCGTGTCGCTGTGGTCCTCGAGCCGCAGCAGCGCGTCGGGGGCGAAGGGGAGGCCCGGGCCTGGCCGGGGGGCGCCGAGCTCCTCGTTGAAGGCGTGGACCACCAGGGTGCCGCCGAGCTTGTAGAGGCGCGTCGCGCCCTCCCCCACGGAGACGATGCCCTGCAGGTCCGCCTCCAGCGTGATGGAGGCGCCGTCAACCTGCGCGGCCTGGATGCAGTCCGAGACCTGCACCGGCTCCTGGAAGAGGACGTAGAGGCACGCCGCGCCCGCGTCGACGCTGAGGTAGAGAAAGCTGTCGCCCTCGCCCCCGACGGCGAGGCCGTACTTCTGGCCGGAGGCCGTGACCGGCAGCCCGTTGCAGGCCAGCATGGGCACCAGGACGGGGGCCGCGTGCTCAACCTCGACGCGCAGGGTCCTCCCCCGGGCGGTGGCGGCCACGGACAGGATGTCGATGGAGGGGTCGTGGCAGGAGACGGGCGCGGGCGCCGTCGCGGGGAGGGCCAGGCTTGCCGCCTCGTCCCCCGCGGGGTCGCTGGAGGAGTTGCCCCCTGCGTCCCTGACCGCCAGCGCGGGAGGGGCCCAGGCGAGCGCAAGGGCGGCCACGACGAGCAGGGGGCGCACGAGCCCTCCGACCCCACTGGGTAGGATATAGATGTTTCTGGCCTCAAGCGGTCCGGGGCCGGGGTACGGCGAGGCAAGCCGCGGGGGGCGCGGCAGTTCTCCTCATATCCAGGGCTGGGGTCGCCGCGGGCGTGGAGGGGTGCCCGCACTGCAGGCAGGGCATGCGCTCGCCTGTCCGCTTCGGGCCCCACATCGTCCTCGCGTGCGACCGCTGCCACGCCCTCGCCGTGACCCCCATCGTCGACCCGCGGGTGCCCAGCTTCCAGCAGCACGTCAAGGCGCTCCAGGAGGAAATCGCGGTCGAGGAAGAGGAGGGCGACACCGGCAAGACCCTGCGGTGCCACGTCGAGGAGGCCGGCCCCATGCCGGGCGGGGCGAGGGTCCGCGCGCAGGTGGTGGAGGGCAACGCGCGCTGGGTCGTCGCCGGCAGCAAGGTCGAGGGCTTCCTCGACGCGAAGAGGAAGGACGAGGACGCAGCGAACGTGGAGGTCGCGCAGAAGGCCGGCACCGTCCTGGAGCTGCACGCCGACGCGAAGGCGTGGGGCGACCTGCGGCGGGGCACGGAAGTGGTGTTGCGGCCGCAGACCAACGCGACGCTCTACCGCAACCTGCTGAAGGCTTTCCTGCTCGTCAAGCGCCGCTTCGGCACCCACGTCGAGCTGGAGCGGCCTGACCTCCTGCCGCAGCTCTCCGACAAGGCAGTGGCGGGGCTCGACGAGGCGGGGCTGCGGCCGGGGCAGGCGAAGGCGCTGCGCTGTGCCGCGAACCTGCGCGACGGTGGCGTGCTGCTTGTGCAGGGCCCGCCCGGGACCGGCAAGACCACCGTCATCGCCCGCCTCGTCGCGCAGGAGGCCAAGCGCGGCCGCACCGTCCTCGTCACCAGCCACACG
>JAIVGU010000320.1 GCA_020201445.1 Halobacteriales archaeon | reverse complement strand
CCCTGGGTGCGAGCGCCATCATGGCCGAACGCAAGAGCCAGCCGCGCAAGCCCGACGTCGTCGTCGACGAGGCGGCGCAGAAGCGCCACGACCGCTACCGCCTCGCCATGCTGCTCATCGGC
The DNA here is from genome assembly GCA_020201445.1 of Halobacteriales archaeon. The sequence goes on along the minus strand of JAIVGU010000320.1, from coordinate 2,770 downwards.
GGCGTCGCCGTCCTGGAGGTCATGGGCATCGTCGCCAGCTTCCTCTCCAACGACGCGGGCGGCATCCCGGCGTGGCTCTACTACGCGCTGGGCGGCACGGTGGGCGTCGGCGTCATCGTCTACCTCGTCGGCCGCTTCACCGCCCCCAAGAAGGCGTAGGCCGGGGCGTCGCCGTGGAGCGCATCCCCGACGCCTCGCGCGCCATCCCCCGCCGCGGCGACGTCGAGGCGCGCGAGGAGGAGGGCCGCGTCGTCCTGGTGCGGCGCCGCTTCGGCCCCGCCCGCCGCGGCTTCCTGCGCCTGCTCAAGGTGGAGCCGGATATGACGGTGCGGCTGGACGCGCTCGGCACCGCGGTGTGGAACCTCATCAACGGGAGCCGCACGGTCGCCCAAATCCATGCCGAGCTGGAGAGGACGTTCCCCGGCGAGGCGGACCTGGCGCCGCGCCTGGGGACGTTCCTCGGTGCGATGGTGTCACGCGAGCTTGTGCGGCTGGGTTGACCCCTCTCCCAAACACAGATCCACAGACGTACCTCGGTCTGTGAAATCTGTGGAATCCATGTTTCGCCGAACCTTGGGCTACTTCTGGACGCAGCCCGGCGCGCGGTAGGAGACCAGCGGCTCGACGCTGAAGCTGGCGCCCGCCCGTGGCGTCCCGCCGCTGCCCGTGCCGATGGTGAAGCCCGGCAGCGCGGTGAAGGTGGCCTCGAGCCGGAGGGCCGCGGGCTTGGGCTCCTGGGTGGCCGGGACCAGGGAGACGAGGTAGGCCACGCTGGCGGCGGCCGCCTTGCCGCTCGCCGAGAAGGTGGCCTCCATCCTCGTCTGCCCCGAGGTGGGGATGGCGAAGGCGAGCTGCTCCCCGGTGTCGTTGCGGTAGGCGCGGAAGGTGAGGGTGCCGTTCTCGACGACGATGGGGCCGCCGGTGGAGGCGGGGAAGCGCAGGAGGTAGCGGTCGGCCCTCTTGCCGTTCTCGTCCGCCGGCGGCTGCGCGGGGCCCTTGCTGTTGCTGATGGGGAAGGTCTCCGTGTTGGTGCGCGTCGCCTGGCCCGGCGCCTTGGCCTGGTAGAGCGTGGTGTCGACGAGGGCGGAGAGCGGGTGCTGCGCCTCGGTCCAGTTGGGGCAGGTGGGCACGAACGCGGGCCCGGTCGTGTCCTGGCAGCCCGACAGCGGGACGACGAGGAGCAGCAGGGCGAGGGCCGGCAAGGCGCGCATGCCCCGCCATCGGGAGCGCAGGCTTTGGGGCTTGCGCTTCGGCTTGCGTTCAGGCGGCGCCGCACACCTTGTAGTGGTAGCTCAGCGTGTAGGCGACGTGCGCCGTCCCGCCGGCGGGGAGCGTCCACGCCAGCTCGACCGGGCCGGGGCGGGGGGCGTCGCCGGGGGCGATGGAGGTCAGCGCGGCCTCGAACTCATGCCCCACGGCGGAGGGGCCGAGCACCAGGTAGGGCACCGCCTGCGGGGCCTCGCCGCGGAAGTCGCGCCAGGTGCGCTGCACGCCGCGCGTCCCGTTGCCGTTGCCGCCCGTGCCGTTGGCCATGGCGTAGGCGCGCAGCTCCACCGGCCCTCCCTCCAGGGAGTCGACCTTGAGGCGCACCAGGTCGAAGGGACGCCCAAGGTGAGTGAGGTTCTGCGGCTGCACGACCTGCGTCCCGTTGCCGCCGTCGTGGGAGCCGGGGTGGCCGGCGCCAGGCTCCGCCACCCACTGCGGGCAGAGGCCCAGGAGGGGGTTGGCCTGCTCGGGGGCGGCGCAGCCCGCGAGCGCGACGAGGAGCAGGGCGGCCGCCAGGCGCATCGGCCCCGCCACCCATGCCGGGCGGAAGAGGGTTGGGATTGGCGCGCCGTTTCGTGAGAGCCGACCGCAGCGGATGCGGCTCAGGCGCACGCCCTCGCCGTCGGCGCCTTGCCCCGGGCAGCCTTAAGCCGGTTTCCGGTGTGCCGCGCGCGATGATGGACCGCAAGGCGATGCAGGCCGTGGCGGAAGGGTACGACCCCAAGCGGCTCGCGCTCGCCTGCGTGGCCAGCCACAGCGGCCTCGACGTGTACGACGGCGCGGTGGACGAGGGCTACCGCTCCATCGCCGTCGCGCAGAAGGGCCGCGCGGAGGTCTACGCGCGCTACTTCAGGACGCTGCGCGACGCCAAGGGCCGGCGCCTGCGCGGCTGCGTCGACGACACCTGGACCTACCCAAAGTATGATGGCGTCATGGAGCCGAGGCAGCAGGCGAAGCTCGTCGCCAACCACGCGCTGTGGGTCCCCAACCGCGCCTGGACGAGCTACTGCGGCATCGACAAGGTGGAGCAGGAGTTTGCCGTGCCCGTCGTCGGCAGCCGCAACATGCTCAGGTCGGAGGAGCGCGGCGCCACGCGGGACTACTACTGGCTCCTCAAGCAGGCCAGGCTGCCGTTCCCGCGCCGCATCAAGTCCCCGGACGACATCGACCAACTGGCCATCGTCAAGCTCCACCACGCCAAGAAGAGGCTGGAGCGCGGCTTCTTCACCTGCGCCAGCACGAAGGAGTACCACGCCAAGAGCAAGGAGCTGCTGAAGGCGGGCACCATCGACCAGGAGAGCCTCGACAAGGCGCGCATCGAGGACTACATCATCGGCCCCGTGTTCAACTTCAACTTCTTCCACAGCCCCGTCAGCAGGAAACTCCGCAACGCCGAGCCGCTGGAGCTGCTCGGCGTCGACTGGCGCTTCGAGTCCAGCCTCGACGGCCACGTCCGCATCCCCGCGCCGCAGCAGATGAGCCTCCCGGCGCACCAGCTCGTCCC
>JAIVGU010000319.1 GCA_020201445.1 Halobacteriales archaeon | reverse complement strand
GGTGAGCGCCAGCCGGGCGTCCTCCACCTGCCGAGGGCCTGCAAGACTGTGCATCTGCTCGTAGACCTCGACCGCCTGCCCCGCGCCGGTGGCGCCGAGCGGGTGGCCCTTGGCCTTGAGGCCGCCGGAGGGGTTGACCGTCGGCAGGTCGCCGCCGCGCCCGGTGCGCCCCTCCGCCGTCGCCGGCCCGCCCTGGCCGGGCTTGACGAGCCCGAGGGACTCGATGGCGACGAGCTCGGCGATGGTGAAGCAGTCGTGCACCTCGGCGAAGTCCAGGTCGGCCACGCCGCGGCCCGCCATCGCGAGCGCCTGCTGCCCGGCGCGGACGGCGGCCGGCATCGCGGTGGGGTCGGGGCGGTCGTGCAGCGCCAAGGCGTCGCTCGCCGCGCCGGAGCCGGTGACCCAGATGGGGCGGTCGGTGAACTCGGGGACGCGCTCCTCCGCGACGAGCAGGAGGGTGGCGGCGCCATCGGTGGTGGAGCAGCAGTCGAACAGCCCCAGCGGGTCCGCGACCATGGGCGCCGCGAGCGCCTTCTCCAGGGTCGTGGCCTTCTGGAACTGGGCGTGCGGGTTGCCGGCGCCGAAGCCGTGGTTCTTCACCGCGACGGCGGCCAGGTGCCCGCGCGTCGTGCCGAACTTCTGCATGTGGGCGCGGGCCATCAGCGCGTAGACGCCGGGGAAGGTGAGGCCGCTCATGCGCTCGACCTCGGTGTCGCCGGAGACGCCGAGCCAGTAGCCGCGGTGCGCCTTGGTGAATGGGGTCATGCTCTCGACGCCGGCGGCGAGCGCGGTGTCGACGGCGCCGCTGCGGAGGGCGAGGACGGCGTCGCGCAGGGCGTAGCCGGACGAGGCGCAGGCGTTCTCCACGCGGTGCGCGGCGGCGCCGAGGCTTGGGGTGCCTTGCAGGAAGAGGGCGCTGCTGTTGCCGGGCTGGTGGCCGCCGAAGCCGACGGTGCCGACCCACGCCTCGTCCACCTTGCCGTCCCAGCGGGGGCCTGCCCGCCCGGCCATCTCGCGCCACGCCTCGTCGAAGAGCTGCTTGGGCGTCTCGGACCGTGCGCCGAATCGGCTCATCCCCGCCGCGACCAAGGCGACCTTCCTGGGCACGGCGGCCCGGACGGCGAAGCCCTACAAGGCAGCTACGCGCCCCCGGCCCAACCATCCCACCGCGAAAAACGCGAACCCTGGCGAACGTTCCACGTCTGTCCCCAACATGCAGCCGAACCGCGGAGGTCGCGGAACCCGCGGAATCAATGCCTTTTTTCCGCGTTCTCCGCGTCTTCCGCGGTTCGTCGGGGGTTTCGCGCCCCTCGCGGTCGGAGGTCAGAACACAGGAAGGAGTGGCTGCACCAGGTCCGGCGCCGCGAGGAAGAGCGCGGCCAGGCCCAGCGGGTTGAGCAGGTTGTCCGAGACTGGCAGCGGCACGGGGCCGAGGATGTCCATGGCCAGGAAGACCAGTGCCGCGGCGAGCGCGCCCCAGAGCCCGACGAACGGCAGGGCGACCAGGACCGCGACCAGCGTGCCGCCCGCGGAGCCGACGTAGGACTTGCCCGCGTTGTGGACCCACTTGGTCCGCCCCCAGCGGCGGCCAAAGAGGGCGCTCGCGGAGTCGGCGAACACGGAGACCGCCAGCACCGCCAGCGACGCGGGGACCGCGCGCGGCCACTGCGCCAGGTCGCGCCCCAGCACGACGTAGACGAGGCAGAGCGCGGCGCTGATGTGGATGTGCGCCCCCATCAGGTCGCCCTCCATCGAGCGCAGCCGCGGCAGGATGATGCGCTTCCACGGGTAGTCCGCGTCGGGGAAGCGCAGCCGCACCAGCTCCACCGGCAGCAGGAGGTAGAGGACCGCGAGGAGGGCCCACAGCGCCACGACGTGGCCGCCCCACAGCCACGCCGCGTCCCGCGCCGCCGCCAGGTTGGCGGGGGGCGGACCCGCGACCAGGCCGTGCAGCCGGGCGGCGCCAGCCAGGATGAAGTGCCCGGCCCCCGCGTAGAGAAGGAGCCCGAGTCCCAGCAACAGGTGCGGCACCTTGCGGCGCGCCTCCAGGTCCAGCGTGGTCACCGGCGGCACCGGGAGCGCATGCTTCAGCCGCTCCACAAGCCGCTGCAGCCGCAGGGCGGTGAACAGGAGCGTGAACACCAGGCCGCCCACCAGCAGCAGCGCCAGCGCCGTGCTGAACGGGGCGGGGAGCAGGGCCGCGCCCCACGCCCACAGCGCCACCGCCAGCGCCCCCAGCGTGAGGCTCGTCCCCAGCGTCGACCAGCGGTCCGCGAGGCGCAGCCGGATGGCGCGGCGGGCGTGCAGGCTGCACGCGAAGGCATAGAGCAGCGTCCCCGCGGCGAGCAGGCGGGCCGACGCGACCGACCAGGGACCGGGCGAGAAGGGAACCGCGGGGTCCACGGGCGGCCGACCCCCGGGGGACAGAAGAAGCCGCCGCACCGAAGCGCAGGACGTCAGATGTTCTTGTCGAAGTAGCCGGTCGTGCCGCCCTCCGGCGTCACCCGCGTCGCCAGCCAGATGCCCAGCGGCGTCAGCGCGATGAGCCCGAGCCCCCACAGGGTGCCGCCGGTGGCCAAGCCGAGGCCGACGATGCCGCACGTCACCGCCGACAGCACCAACGCGACGGCGGCCAGCTTGCGCAGGAAGTCGCGGGCGGTGCGGGGCCGGCTTCGCTCGCTCAAGGGGCCCGGGCGGGGATTCGAACCCCGCACAAGGGAGCCACAATCCCATATGTTAACCAGGCTACACTACCCGGGCCATTTTTCGCAACCAAACCTAGGTTTTTGACCGTTTTTTGGGCAGTGGCGGCCCTTTCGAGGTCAGGTTGCAAGCAGCCCCAGACAAGGCGCCGCTTAAGACCTATGCCGCACCAGGGGCGTCACAGGTTACCCCCGCCATGATTGGTGA
>JAIVGU010000142.1 GCA_020201445.1 Halobacteriales archaeon | reverse complement strand
GCCCTTGGCTGCGCCCCCGCCCTCATCGCCGTGGGGCAGTCTGATCCCCCAGCCCCCCTCGGTTGGAGTGCGCTCCCCGTTTCCTGCTGCGCCCCGCCCAATCCGGGCATGGGCCGGTAGCACGCCCCAGAGTCGCAGCTCGGCGCCCCTGGTTCATCATCTTGGCCGCCACTCCTTATTCCCCAAATCGGATTGGAGGCGCGCTTACTCTCGAATCGCTATGCTTTGTGCTGGGAGAAAAAAACTGGCGGAATTGGCCCATCAACAGAGGACAACCGACCGGCGAAATCGCGGCGGAAACCCAGCAGAATCGGCGGAATCCCGATGGCCCCGCGCCTCTGGGCGACGGACTTGGCCGGGCCGTCATTCGACGGCAAGGTGCGGGACCGGACCTTGACACGCAGGCGTCAGAAAGCGTCCGAAACGTCAGGTCGCTTCGGGGTTGAAAGGTCCGTTTATAGGCTGCGCCCTCCTCAACCGCCCTGTGCTGGCGCGGCGTGTTCTGACGGCGGCCTTCGGGTTTGCAATGGCCTACTTGGGCCTGTTCCTGCTTCTTGCGCCTGCCTCAGCCAAGCACCCCATCATGGGAACCATCTCCGTGACAACCGCGGGACTCGTGCTGGCGACAAGCACCCTGCCGGAGCGCCTGCTGAACCGGGATGCCCAGCGCTTGCCATGGCTGGCATGGCTGGAATGGAGCCTCACTTTGGCTATGGCGGCCTTTGGTTTCTTCATTGAAGGCGTTCTATTGCAAGCCGCCTGGACCCCTGCACGGGCAACCTTGATCGTGTTTCCTATCCTGGGGCTGGTGGGCGCCGCCGCCTACCCCCTGCTGCGCCACCGTGGACCCCCGCGGCCGAGTGGCTTGAGCCGGAAGCGACCCTCGGCCTCCCGCAAGACGCACTCCCCCCGAGCCGGCCGCAAGCCCTGGCCCATCACCCTTGAATTGCGCCAACGCATCCAAGAAGACCGCGCCAAAGACAGCTTGCAGCCTCAGGCAAACTACATCGAGTGGGTCCTGAATCAGCAGCAAGACTTGGGCCGCAGCAAAGCGCGGTCGTTGGTCACAAGGGAATTCCAACGCATCCTCTGACCTGAACAACCCCGAGGTTGAAGTGAGGCCCAACGAGTTCTCCCGAAAGACCCAGCAGTTGGCCCTCGCACGGCAGGGAAATCGCTGCGCAAGCTGTGGAACTGGCATCACGCAACTTGGCAATGCCGGACGCGCAGAACACCAATTTGGCGAGGCAGTCCACGCCCACCATATCCAGCACGTCAAGCTCGGAGGGTCAAACTCCCTGGACAACTGCGTCATCCTCTGCCAGTCGTGCCACTACTCCGCGCACGAGGGCGGCAACTATCGCTTTAGCACCCTCATCGGACACGCAAGCGATTTCCCGCACTTTCGCGGCCAGAACCGCGGAACATAGGTGGCTTCCCCTCAACAAGCAGGCTCGTGCCGCCCTCGATGCGGGCGAAACCCTGCACGTCTACATGATGCAGGTCGGCGGTGGCAGCCTGGCCCGCGGTGCCGTCTACACCCAGGGTGGACCGCCTGGAGCGATGCAGATCTAGCGCACGGCTTCCGTGTGTTCGGCATTGCCCTCGCTGGACAGCAAATTGTCAGAGCGCCTTTGGCGGCTTACGGCTTGCGTCGGGGCCGCGGGATGGGTGCCTGCCTAAGCTGACGCCGGTGCAGCAGTGTGGCCACTACGTTTGTCAAGACGACGACGGCGGCCACCAGCAATGGCTTCTGCAACAACTTCAGCGGTATGAGCAGGATTGTTGCGGCCAAGCCGGCGCTGAAGGTGGCAAGGATGGGCCAGGATGCCAAGCGGATGGGCGGGGATTTGCCCGGTGGGTTTGAGGGTTTTCCTGAGCGAGCGCTGCACACAGGGCCGTGCTCTTTGCGAGGAGGGTTCAGGTTGCGGAAAAGATTCCACAGGATGTAGCGGAAATCCCACAGGAAGCCCAGCAGGACGACGGCTAGGAAGATAGCGGTTCCCCAGTAGATGCCCGATTTCGCGAGCCGCCAATCGCCGGCTTGGTAGTCTGTTGCGGCCTTGAGGAGAAGCCCAACCACAATTCCAATCAGGAGGTCATGGACCAGCCGGCCCAGCCGCCGCCGAAAGCTCTGTAGGGCTGGCCCTCCCACGCAGGGGCGACGCGGGGGCAGCTTCTAGCATTTGTGCCCACGGGTGGACTAATGCAGCTTGCTGGCGCGGCGGCGCAGGGTGGGCGGAGTGAACAGCCAGTTGTGGAGCTGGAAGTAGCTCAGGCTCCCAATGATCACGAGGCTTGCAAGGGCGAATCCGGAGCCGTAGGTGCTGCTGAGTTTGCCGACCAGCAGGATGGCGGCAATGAGGATAGAGACTCCTGCCACGCTGATGGGGATGATTTTGGCGCGCAGACTATCCGGCAAGGAGTTCCTTTGGTGCCAAAGCGCGGGCGCCAATGCTAGAGCGGCCACGATGCGTGCCATGCCGGACCCGATCCATTCCCCCAAAGGCCGCTCGTTGGCGACCATCCACGACGAGACGAGCGCGGCGAGCAGGGCTGCAGCCATCAAGCCGGGTCCCAGGGCGGATTGCCGGGGGTTTGCTGCGCCAGGAACTCCGTGCCGAGCCGCCGAGACCAGGAGCCCAAGGATGGCCAGGACCGTGCCTGCAAACGCCGCGATTTCAAGGGAAACCAGCGATGCGTCAAACGGTTCGTGGGCCAATCCCTGCCCCATGGTGTGGCCAATGAATCCCGCCCACGCAAGGCAAAGACCGCTTGCCAGCCACCAGTCCTTCCGGGTCTCGTGGCGGGTCCAGCCCAGCATGAGCAAAGCTACGCTGATTCCAAGGAAGTACGGGGCAAACAGGAGCCACGTCGATAGCGGCTGCATGAACCGGGCGTAGCCGTCGGCTCGAGCGATGAGGGTCAGGATCAAGGAC
>JAIVGU010000004.1 GCA_020201445.1 Halobacteriales archaeon | reverse complement strand
GCCATCCCGCCCGCCAGCTCGCCGGCCGCCGGCACCCGCGTCACCTCGGCGACCACGGCCTTCCAGGGCACGGCTTTCCAGGCCGCCCCCGTCGACCTGGTGGCCCTCGTCTACTACGTGGACGTCAACGGCAACACCCGCTTCGACCTCACCGACCCGGTCTACATGGACAAGCCGGCGGCGTTCGGCGGCGGCGCGCTGCTGACCGTCACCGCGGGCGACCAGCGCCTCACCGCCGCCACGGCGGGCGCCTCCAGCTTCGCCGCCGGCAGCGTCGTGGGCACCTCGGACGCCGACATCACGGCGTTCGCCGGCTCCACGAAGAACCCCGACGCCGGCGCCTGGGCCATCCGCAAGCTCAACAACGACGGCGCCAGCGAGATCGCGCTCAACACCGTCCCGACCATCATCTACCACGACGCCAATCTCGACAGCAAGTGGGACCCCGTCACCGAGTCCGTCTACCGCGACGTCGGCACCACCGCCAACGGCTGCGGCGCCGTCGGCACCTCGATGTGCGTGAACTCGGGCGACTTCATCCTGCACGCCGGCACCGACTCCGCCCTCGCCCCCGACTCCGCGACCCCCATCGCCTGCCCTGGCCCCGCCGACTGCGCCTTCCTCACGACGACCTTCAAGACGGCGGGCTCCGACTTCCGCGTCACTGGCACCGACACCACCATCGACCGCAACCGCGGCGAGACGGTGTTCTACTCCAAGGACGCCATCGTCAACGACGAGGACTACGCGCTCCGCGTCGCCACCGGCAGCGGCTTCGGCGGCGTCGCCGTGGACGGCCAGGTCTCCTGCGCCGCCAGCGCCTGCGCCGACGAGGGCATGCACACCTCCGACATCCTCTACCTCAGCCGCTGCCCCGCCGCGGGCTGCCCCGGCCGCCTCCTGCTGGGCGACGTGCAGGTCTCGCCCACGATGGGGCAGCGCGTGCTGGCCAGCGGCGCCGACTTCGTCCCCAGCCTGATGGACCTCCCCACCGCGGGCGGCCTCCTGCTGCGCTACAACCGCAACGACGCCTCCTCGGTGGCGGACGACACGTTCTACGCCTCCACCGACGGCGCCACGCCCACGGTGCAGGACGCGCGCCTGACCGCGTTCGCCGCCCTCGCTGCCGGCTCGGTGCTGACCAGCTCCGACACGCAGGAGCTGACGGCCACGATGGTCGCGGACGGGGCCTCCCTGGCCAGCCGCATCGCCGCGCGCGACGTCGACGGCATCACTGGCTACACCCTCAACGACGCCGTCTACGTCAACAACGCAGGCGTCGGCCTCGGCGGCAGCGCGGACGCCATCCTGTCCACCTACGACCTGCGCCTCTCCGGCGTCACCGCGGGCGCGCAGACCTTCAGCGCCGGCACCATCGTCCTCTCCGGCAACAGCGACCTCACTTCCGGCACCGCCTACCTGGGCCTCGGCACCTGGACTGTCGGCTTCCACGACGACAACCTCAACGGCGTCTTCGACACCGGCGACGTCCTCTACGCCCTGCCCCCCGGCACCCCCGCCCTCGCCACGTTCCCGCAGCCGCCCCTCGCCGCCGTCCGCCTCTCCGGCTCCGGCGTCGCCTCCGGCGGCGGCAGCTCGGGCGGCGGCAGCAGCCCGCCGGTGACGCCCCCCGCCGAGACGGTCACCACCACGGCGACCGAGACCGCCACCGCCACGGAGACCGCGACGGCCACCAGCACCCCCACCAGCACGCCCCCCAGCCTCGACGCCATCAACCAGGCGCTGCAGGCGGGCCTCACGGTGACGCGCGACGCCGACGGCAACAACATCGTGGCGTGGCCCGCGCAGCCCGGCGTCCTGGGCTACCAGGTGTGGTCGCACGACTCGCCGTGGGCGCTTGTCCTCACGGTCGACGCCTCGACCACGACCATCGTGCAGAAGGCCCCCGCCTCGACGCACTACCTCGTCACCGCCTTCACGTCGGAGGCGACCAAGCTCAGCGACATCAACACGCAGCCGGTGCCCGGCCTCGGCGTGAACCCCAGCGGCCCCGCCGCCGACGGCTCCTCCGGCACGGCGGGCGACACGAAGACCAAGGGCTCCATCCCGGCCCCCGGCCTCGTGGTGGCCCTCGGCACGGTCGCGGTGGCGCTGGCCCTCGCCCGCCGCCGGCTTGCGTAAGCGGTCCCTTGCGCCTTTTCCCTTTCTTCCCCCATCGGTTTCCAGGCGTTTTTCTACCATGACCCGGTGGGCCGCCTGTTGGCCCCCCTGGTCTCCGTCGTCATCCCCACGTACAACGAGGGGGCGAACATCGGGCCACTGCTGTCGGCGCTCCAGGTCGCGTTCGAGGGCGTGGACGCGGAGTTCCTCGTCGTCGACGACAACTCCAAGGACGGCACGGCGGAGCGGGCGCGCGTCCACCCGGCGCGGCCCACCGTCATCGTCCGCACCGCCGAGCGCGGCCTTGCCACCGCCGTGGTGCGGGGCATCCAGGAGGCGCAGGGCACCTTCGTGGCGGTGATGGACGCCGACTTCCAGCACCCGCCCGCCGCCGTGCGCCGCCTGCTCGACAAGGCGGTCGCAACCGACGCCGACCTCGTGGTGGGCTCGCGCTACGCCACGGAGGGCACCGAGGGCGAGTTCGGCATCGTCCGCCGCACCATCAGCCGCGGCGCCGCCGCGCTGGCCAAGCTCGCGCTGCCCCCTATCCGCCAGCACCACATCAGCGACCCGATGAGCGGCCTGTTCCTGGTGCGCCGCGAGCGGGTCGACACGCTGGCGCTGCAGCCGCAGGGCTACAAGATCCTCCTCGAGCTGCTGGCGAAGTGCGAGTTCCGCCGCGTCGAGGAGGTGGGCTACCGCTTCCAGACCCGCCGCGAGGGGGACTCCAAGCTCGGCGGCGCCGTCCTGGTGCAGTACATGCTGCACCTGCTCGACCTCGGCCTGCACCACAAGGAGAACCACCGCGCCCTGCGCTTCATGGCGGTGGGCCTGAGCGGCGTCGTGGTCACGCTCGCCGTCCTGTTCGTCCTGCACGGGCTGCTGCGCATGGATGACCTGCTGGCGACCGCCATCGCCATCCAGGCCTCCATCCTGAGCAACTTCGTCCTCAACGACCTCTTCACGTTCCGGGACCGGCGCGACGCCCCCTGGCTGGCGCGGCTGGGCATGTTCCAGCTCGTGAGCGTCGCGGGCGCCGTCGTCAACCTCGCCGTCACCTTCGTGCTGGCCTACATGGTCGGCATGAACTACCTGCTCGTGCAGGGCATCGCCGTCCTGGTCGCCTTCGGCGTCAACTACGGCGGCAACCTCCACTTCACCTACGCCGGCGGCGGCCGCCCCAAGCTGCGCACCTGGCTGCCCATCGTCGTCCTGGTCATCCTCTCGGGCGGCCTCTACTTCACCGCGCTGGACGGCATCCGCGACGTCTACTTCGACGAGCACTACTACGTCAGCGTCGCCCACCAGATGGACGACCAAGTGTGGGAGGACCCCTGCTGGGAACACGACGCCACCCTGCCGCGCCGCCCCCTCAACTACGAGCACCCGCCGCTGGCCAAGCTCATCCTCTACGCCTCGGTGCACCGCTACGACAACCCGGACATCCGCGCCTTCGACGGCTGCCGCAGCCCGGACGACACCAGCGGCGGCGGCAAGGAGCGCTACGACGCCTTCACCCAGCAACTGCGCGAGGAGGGCAACCCGTGGGCGTGGCGCGCCCCCAGCGCGGTCATGGGCGTGGCGACCGTCACCTTCACCGCCCTGGCGGCGCGGCGCATCTTCGGCAGCCACCTCGCGGGCGCCCTCGCCGGCTCCTTCGCGCTGCTCGACAACCTGCTGCTCTCCTCCAGCCGCATCGCCCTGCTCGACATCTTCGCCACCGGGTTCGCCGTCGTCGCGGTCTACTTCGCCGCCCAGCCGACCCGGCGCGGCGTGCTGCTGGCCGCCCTCTTCCTCGGCCTCGGCTTCTCCTGCAAGTACTACGTCCTCTTCGCGGGCCCGCCGACGCTCATCCTGTCGCTGTGGGCGCACCACCGCGCGGGCGTCCTGCGCAAGCGCCGCTTCGACCTCCACATCGCCTCCTACGCCCTCCTCCCCCTCGCGGTGTGGGTCGCCACCTACGCGCCGTGGTGGGTCATCTGGTCGCGCACCGACGGCGTGTCGTGGGCCATCGTCCACTGGGTCAAGGTGCAGGTCGCCGCGTTCAGTTGGGACACGGTGGGGACGCAGACGCACCAGTACGCAAGCCGGCCGTGGCAGTGGCTTGCGATGTCGCGGCCCATGAGCTACATCGGCCCCGCCACGCCGTTCCCCAGCGGCGACTTCGCCGCGCGCTACATCTACGCCATCGGCAACCCTTTCCTGTGGTGGGCCGCGTTCGCCGCGACGCTCGCCATCCTGGGCTCCACCGCCTACGGTGTCCTGCGCAACCTGGTGCGCCGCGCCAAGGGCCCCTTCGCCGCCCTGTCGCCGACGCGGCAGGCGCTCTTCATCGCCGCGCTCTTCCCCCTCTTCACCTTCGGCAGCTTCGCGCTGCTGGGCAGCGGCCCGCGCACCATGTTCATCTTCTACATGACGCTGGTCGTGCCCTTCCTCGCGCTCGTCCTCGGCGGCGCCCTGGCCGCGCTGTGGCGCAGCGGCTGGCCCCTCGCCCGCACCGCCACCGGCGTCGTGTGCGCCATAGTCCTGGCGGGCTTCCTGCTCTACTTCCCCCTCTCCATCTACCTGGAGGTCCCGCGCAGCTGGTTCCACGCCATCCTGCACGCGGTGCCGTGGATGAGCGAGTGCGGCGACAAGGCGTCGTACCACTGGACCTTCAGGGACGGCTGGTTCGGCTTCGGCGCCGTCTGCCCGCCGCCGGCCTGAACCCCGGTTCCGCGGAGCAGGTTGGCCGTCGGAGCTTCCGGCCAAACCGTGGATTTCGCGGATGACGCGGATTCAACCCTGTGCAAGGACCTCAATCCGCGCCATCCGCGAAATCCGCGCTTCGCCGTAGCTAGGCCACGCGCAACTGTCGCCGTGGAACCGTTGGTTTGGGAGTCCTACTTCGGGACGAACGCTGCCTGGAGCTGCGTCGGCTCGAAGCCGCCCGCAATCTGGCCGGTGGTGGCGTAGCGGTAGAGCGCTGCCTTGTAGACGCCGCCGAGGACCGACTGGAGGGTGGCCAGCAGCAGGACCGCGAACAGCACCAAGGCGATGATGGGCAGCGCCGCCGCGAGGCCGCCGGCGGGGTAGACCGCCTGCACGAGGAAGAAGCCCAGGACGATGAGCGCGAAGGACAGGAGGGTGAACACCAGGCCGACGCCGCCGTTGCCGATGACGGTCTCGCCCCAGGTCTTCTTGAACAGCGAGCCCGAGCGGCCCACCGACTTCATCACCGGGTCGTTCTCGAACAGCAGCACCGGGATCATGAAGTAGGTCGCCAGGGACCAGGCGAGGTTGCCCAGGCCCGCGGCGAGGCGGCCGGCCTGCCCGCCGCGCTCGCGCAGCATCTGGAGCAGGAGGTTGACGACGGCCACGAAGATGGACCAGACGAAGAGGCGGCCGGCCCGGTGGGAGGCGGCGCGCAGGCTGGTGCCCAGGGTGGGGTTGCCGCCGGCCAGGCGCTCGCTGGCGCCCGCCACGACGGCGGCGCCGAAGAACACCTGCACGAAGGCGAGGGCGAGGTAGAGGGCGGCGGCCAGGAGGACGCCCGGGAGGTTGAGGCTCCCGTCGGCCAGGGTGAGCTCGGGCAGGACCCCCGCGCCGAAGCCGACGCCGACGACGGCAGCGAACGCCATGACGCTGGCGAGGAAGGACAGGATGGGCAGGACGAGGAGCTCCTTGTCCTGCGAGACGACGCGCAGGCTGGCTTTGGTGATGGCCCACGAGTTGGCGAAGCGACCCATGGCAGCCGGCACGCACCACACGGAAAAACCCTTTGCGAAGCCGGCCGGCCACCCCGGAGGGGCCGTCCCTGCCCGCACAATCGCCTCTTTCCGACCCGCGCCCTACATCCCTGCGGAGCCAGGACATGACCCAGAACGTCGGCATCATCGGCAAGGGGAACGTCGGGAGCGCGCTGGAGCGGGGGCTCGCGGGTGCGGGCTACGCGGTGCGGACCACCGGCAAGGACCCCGCCCAGGTGGCGGAGGTCGGCCGCTGGGCCGACGTGGTGGTGCTGGCGGTGCCCTACGGCGCGCGCCAGGACGCCATCGCCAACCTCGGGGACGGGGTGCGCGGCAAGCCCCTCGTCGACGTCACCAACGCCCTCTCCGGCAACATGGAGTACGCCGGCCGGCTGGACCGCAGCGGCGCCGAGGAGGTGCAGGAGCAGGCCCCCGGCGCCAAGGTCGTGAAGGCGTTCAACACGGTGTTCGCCCAGAACATGCCGACCGGCCAGGCCAGCGGGGAGCCCCTGACCCTGTTCGCCGCCAGTGACGACGCCGACGCCAAGCGGACCGTCCTGGAGATGGGCGAGGCGCTGGGCTTCGACCCGGTGGACGCCGGGCCGCTGGAGCACGCGCGCTGGCTGGAGCCGCTGGGCTACCTCAACATCGCGCTCGGCTACAAGGCCAAGCACGGCCCCAACAGCGGCTTCCGCTACGTCCACGCCAAGTCCGGCGCCAGGGCCGCGCGCGGCGCCCGCCCCCAGCCCAACGCCCCCCGCGAGCGGGCGACCGTGCACGCGGCCACGTGAGGCCCCATGACGCGCGTCATCACCTCCAAGTGCATCGGCACCAAGGACGCGAGCTGCGTCGACGTCTGCCCGGTGGACTGCATCCACCCGAAGAAGGACGAGGCAGGCTTCGCGGAGGCCAAGCACCTGTTCATCAACCCGGACGACTGCATCGACTGCGGCGCCTGCGAGCCCGTGTGCCCGGTGAACGCCATCTTCCCCGACGACGAGGTGCCCGAGGGGGAGAAGCAGTACATCGAGATCAACAAGGCGCATTTCCAGTGACCTCGCCCCCACCGAACCGCGAAGGCCACGAAAGCCGTGGAAACTAGATTCCAAGCGGTCGAGGGTTCACAGCACCGACCAGGGCATCTCGCAGTTGCTGGCGCTGCCCCACCCGGCACACGTGACCGCGACGGCGCCCACCAGCAGGTCCCCCGGCACCGCCCGCAGCGCGGCGTCGACGGCGGCCTGCGGAGGCTCGCCCCGCTCGAGCCGCTGGTAGACGCGGAAGCTGAACAGCGTGCGGGCCAGGTACTCGCCGCGCCCCGTGCAGGCGACCGCTCCGGCGGGACCAGCGTAGAGGCCGGCGCCCACCATGCCGACGTCGCTGGCGCGGCCCAGCAGCGTGATGCTCAGTCCGCCCGTGCTCGCCGCCGCCGCGAAGCCGTCGCCGTCCGTCGCCACGACGCCGACCGTGTCCGCGTCGCGCAACTCCTCCGGCGGCGGCCCGTCGTAGTTCCAGTGCGCCAGGATGCGGTCCAGCCGCCACCCTGTCTCAGGCGCGAACCCCTTCTGCGCCAGCGTCCGGCGCGCCTCCGCCGCGTGCCGCACCGCCTCCTCCGACGGCGCCTCCCGCGGCGGCAGCCCCAGGCCCCGCGCGAATCGGGTCGCCCCCACCCCGACGAGGGCATTGTGCGGCGTGTCGTGCACCCGCCGCGCCGCCAGCACCGGGTTGCGGATGTCCGCGACGCAGACCACCGCCCCGAACTTGCCGTCGCCGCTCATGCACGCCGCATCCATCTCCACCGTCTCCCCATCCAGGCGCAGGTGGCTCCCCCGCCCCGCGTTGTAGCCCCCGTCGTCCTCCAGCACCCGGCACGCCTCCACGGTCGCATCCAGCAGCGAGGCTCCGCTCCCCAGCGCGGCGTGCCCCGCCCGCACCGCCGCCTGCGTCCCCCGCACGTTCCGGCTGCCCGCGCTGGCACCCCCATGCGCCACGAACATCGCCACGGCTGGGGGAAGCTTGGGCACGGGAAAAGCGGCATGGCGCGGGCGTCGTTGGTGGCCAGCAACTATTTTCCTGGGGTTCCAGTGCAATGCAAGCCCAGGAAGCCAGGACGAATCTTCTCCAAGGCCAAGGCTTGGCGCGCCTCCGGCTCGTGCACCTCTTCCCACGGGCCGCCATCGTTGATGCGTCCGTTGAGCGAGGTCATCAGCAACTCGCCGCTCCAGGTCCGGTTCATGCTCTGGTGAAGCGCAAACAGGTAGTTCGCCTCCTCCCTCGTCGGCAAGCGGTTCTCCTTGTGGGTCTCAAGGACCGCCCGGTCGAAGGTGACGATTCCAACCAAGCCGAGCATGGCGGGCCACCAGCCCCGGCTCTCGTAGTAGCGGAAATAGGGTTGGATTCCCTTCACCATCTCGCCATAGATTTGGTTGATGGGGATGCTCGGGTGTGGCGGCTCCAGGACCAACGACGCGTTGATGATCCAGGAGATTTCGGAGTCCAGCCATTTGGCAAGCTCGCTTACATCTGGCCTAGTGCATGTTCCGTTCGACCATGGATAGTGGTAGATGAAAAAGAGGGTCGCATCCTCTGCATTGATGGACAAGAGAGTGTTGAGGTAGGCGACCTCAAGATCACCCTTGTCGCCTGTGCGGTTGTAGGCTGCGAAGGCATCTTGAGCGGTGTCGATGATGTCGGCAGAATACACATTGGAAGACATCAAGCGTCCCTGCACCTCTGCGTCGGCCACGCTGCCCGGTGGTGGAAGTTGGGAAAGCCGATTCGCTTGTCGTGCTATGGTTTCCATGGCCTCCCTCTCAAGACGGGCAAACGTTTCTGCTTCGGTCCCGTTGGCCCGAGTTGATTCCACCAGCTTCCTTGCCTGGTTCCAGAAATCAGCGCAGTCATCGATTGCTTGTTCGATGGCGAACAGGAACAGCCCCGAATCGATGTTTTTGCGCGCAGTTGCAAGGTGCTCCTGGTTGCCCCTGCAATCCTTGATGACTTTGGCGAGCGTTTGATTCAGGGCATGCAAAAACGCCGTGGTGTTTTCCGCGCCCTCGCGGAAGGGCCCGGCGGCAGGCAAGCTCTCAGGAATCTGTAGCCCAAGGCCCCATTGGATTGTTGGCCGTGGCGGGTCGTTGAGCCGCCCTTGGCATCCGGAAAGGGCTATCGCCAATAGAAGAAGGAAGGAAAAGGTGGGGAAGATTCGATTCATGGGTGAGGCTCCTTACTCCGGGACCAGAACCTTGGCCTGATGCTGGGCAGAGGTGTACCATGTGGTGCTCTGCTCGGTCCAGGTGCAGCCGACGCAGGCATGGAACATGGCATGGTTGTCAACGCTCGATTCCATGGTCCATGTAAAGACTCCACTCTTGCCGAACCACCAGGAATCATAGCCAGACACAACCTCCTTCTGGCCAGCAACCGCGCCCCGGATGAGGATGCCTCCTCCCGACTTGCCAGTAGGGGAAGATCCGATTTCAGCGTAGTTGCCGTAGTTCTCATCCACGGTGCCGGGCACTGTGAAGCCCAGCACATCTGCGAACACGCTGCCCCAGCCGGGAAGCACCGCGGACAGGGCGCTTAGGGCGACGCTGGCCCACTGCGAGGGCGGCACCCCAGAGGAAGCTGGAATCGAGACCCGGTTGATGCCCTCGAAGACCGGTCCGCCTTGGTCGGGCTTGACCATGAAGGAACGCGCATTCGATGAGAGAATCTCGTAGCCAATCCATTCACACTGCAAGCCTTGGCATTGGCGCGTCAGGTCGCGTCCGCCGCCGGCGTAGGTGGTGGCGAACCCAAAGCCGTAGCTGCCGCTGCCAAAGAGGTAAGACTTGCCGGAGTGACCATCCGCGAACCCCCAGGTATGTGACGGGCCGATCTGGGAGTAGCCACAGCCGGCCGCCTGCCCCCAGGTCCATGACCCCGTGAAGCCGATGTTCGTCAGCGCATCATGGTTCGCATCAATCCGGTTCCCGTTGTCGTCAAGCATGACCGAGTCCGGAGGCGTCTCTCGCGCCCAAGTGCTGCCCGGTCCGGTGCAGCCCGGAGTCGGCTGTCCGGCCCTTCGGGGCCCTGCGGCTGCGGCCCGGGGGCCTGCGGGTCCGCGCCGGGAGTGGTGATGTAGTCCTGCACATCGGTCCACAGCCTCAGCGTCGGGCTGTCGTAGCTGACGCTGTTGGCGGAGTCCCGGAACACCACGCTGTAGGCGTTGGACTGGAGGAGTTGCACGTTGTCGATGCGCACCACGGGACTCGTCGAGACCCCGCCGACCAGGTCGTCGACGGGAGCTTGGCCAAGCAGATGGCCCTCTCCATGGACTTCGACGCTCCGCACGTTGCTCGGCACGCCGCCCACGAACACCGTGAAACGGGGCGCCGAGAGAGCCGACTTGGCCAGCGTGGCGTCCGCGCCGTCGTACTCCACGAGGGCAGCGCTGGGCAAGGGGACCGCGACCGGCGGGCAGATGGATGGGCAGTTCACGGTGGGCTCGGTGGGGACGCAGTTCGGCTCCGTGCCGACGCTTCCCGGCGGGCAGACGACGAAGGGCGCGAAGCACGCGGGAGGAGTGCCCATCTTGCCGGCCGGGCATGGGTCAGGCGGACCGACGGGCGGGCCGATGGGGACCCCGGGCTCTACGCAGGCGGGTGGCACGCCAACGTAGCCTGAGGGGCAGGAGCCGGGGTTGTTCACGCAGGCTGGGGGCATTCCCACCCAGCCGGGCGCGCAGGAGCCCAGCGGGGTCACGCACGCGGGAGACACGCCGATTTTGCCGGGTGGGCATGGGTCAGGGGTCACGTCCGCGCACGCGGGCCAGATGCCCGTTTGGCCGCTGGGGCACGTTCCCCCTGCGCAAACGGGTTGGATGCCCACAGAGTCGTTGTAGCAGCGCTCAACGCAGGCAGGACCGTAGCCGACGCTGCCGAACGGGCAAGGGTCGGGGTCAATGCAGGCGGGCCCTGCTCCGACATTATCATCAGGACAGCCGAGGCATGTGT
>JAIVGU010000318.1 GCA_020201445.1 Halobacteriales archaeon | reverse complement strand
CCGAGGCGCAGGATGGACTCCAAAATCTGCTGGGGGGATGAGTCGGGGAAGTCGAAGCGCCCGATGCCGCCCTCCGCGAACAGCATGTCGCCCGCGAACAGGACCCCCTCGCCCTCGTCCCAGTAGCACGCCGAGCCCGGCGCGTGGCCGGGCGTCTCCAGGACGGCGAAGTCGCGCTCGCCGAGGAGGAGGGTGTCGCCGTCGCCGACGACGTGGTCGACGTCCAGCTTGGGGATGTGGCCGCCGAACATCTCGGACGTCGGGTCGTGGCCCATGTGCAGCTTGGCCGCAGCGCGGCGGCTGGCCACCAGCTCCGCGCCCAGGTCGCGCCACAATGGCAGGCCGTTGGCGTGGTCGAGGTGCTCGTGCGTGAGGACGACGCGCCGCACCCGCTTGGGGTCGATGACGGCGGCGACCTCCTGCAGGACGCGGCCGAAGTCGGTGCCGATGCCGGCGTCCACCATGTCGAAGCGGTTCCCCTTGGCGTCCTTCACGAGGAACTGGTTGCAGTCGTAGCCGCGGCCGCCGACCTTGACAATCTGGCTCATGCCCGCCCTCCGCCCGACCAAACCACGGATTGCACGGAGCCGATGTCCATCCGCGTCATCCGTGCAATCCGTGGGTTGGTGGCGGCGGTCATGGCTGCGCCCCGCACAGCGCGAGCCCCGTCTGCGCGAGGCGGCCGAGCGCCCCCAGCAGCGCCCCGATGGGCTGGCCGAGCTGGTGCGCGGTGAAGCCGGCGCCCGGGGCGCCCTCCTCCTTGCCCCAGTGGGCGCGGGCGATGGTCAGCAGGGCGGCATTCTGCTGCTCCTGGGCGGCGCGCGCCTGCTCCTGCAGGCCGAGCAGCGCCTCGACGTCGTGCGCCTGCAGCGCGGGGCCGACGGCGGCGAGGATACGCTGGGCGGCCTGGAACGCGGCGCGATGGGCCTGGAGGATGTCGCGCGCCAGTTGCGGGGTCGCGGGGCGGCGGCCGATGCGCTTGAGGAGGTCCTGCCGGGGGTAGGCGAGGTCGGCCAGCGTGAGGCCGTAGCCCGCCAGCACGGTGGCTGCGACCCGGACGCAGGCGGCGCCCGCGGCGTGGTGCTCGGCGGCGGCCAGGTCGAGGAGCTGGAACTCGCTGACGCGGCCGAGCGGCAGCTCCAGGGTGGCGACGAGGCGGAGCGCCTGCGCGAAGAGGCGCGCCAGGTCCTCCTCGTGGATGGCGGCGGCGAGGCGGGCGGCGTGCAGGGCGCGGTCGGGCTGGTCGGCGCTCGCCTCCACGCACTCGGCGGCCAGGTCGATGACCTCGCGCAGCCGGGCCGCCATGGACTGCAGGAGGTCGGTGCCGGAGGCGAAGGGCGCCGGCAGGCCCTGCTGCAGGGCGAAGCCGATGCGGTCGGGGCCCACGCCGGAGCGCAGCCGCTCGTCGAGGCGGCGCAGGAAGTCGCGGGCGGCGGCCACGCAGTCGTCGCTGAAGCGGCCGTCCTTCGGCGTGAGCGTGACCTGGTGGTGGCCGCGCACGTAGGCGGAGTGCAGCAGCGCCAGCACCGTGGGCGTGGCGGTGCCGCACGCGAGGTCGAGGGGGTCGCCGCGCAGCACCGGGACGATGAGGAGGCTCTGGTTGATCTGGTGCAGGTCCACCTCGCGCCGGGCCTGCTGCTCGGGCGGCCAGCCGTCGATCCAGCGCTTGGGGAGGTAGATGGAGTACGCCCCCGACCCGACCTGGGTGACCCGCTTGCGCTTGATGGGGGGCACGGGCGGCGATGCGGGGGCTTGGAGATAGGCTCGCCGCTCATGCCGGGGCCAGCCGGAAGCTCCATGGCCAGGGCGCCGTTCGTCCGGGCATGCTCGACCTCCCCTTCAGCCCCTACCTCCAGAGCCTCCAGGAGACGGCGGACCCGGTGCAGGCCGAGATGGAGCGAGAGGGGGAGGCCAGGGGGTTCCCCATCGTCGGCCCCCTCGTCGGGCGGCTGTGCGGGACGCTCGCGACCGCCATCGGGGCGCGCACCATCTTCGAGATGGGCTCCGGGTTCGGCTACTCGACGCTGCACTTCGCCCGCGCCGTGGGGCCGAAGGGGCGCGTCGTCCACACCGAGGGGGACCTGGGGCTGTCGGCGGAGGCGAAGGAGTGGCTCGCCAAGGCGGGCGTGAAGAGCCGGGTCGACTTCCGCATCGGCGACGCCCGCGAGCTGCTGCGCGCCGACCGCGGCGCCTACGACCTGGTGTTCATCGACGCGGACAAGCACCAGTACCCTGACTGCCTCGCCCTCGCGAAGGCCAAGGTGCGGGTGGGCGGCCTCATCGTCACCGACAACACGCTCTGGTCCGGCAAGGTGTGGGACCGCAAGGCGCGCGACGAGGACACCCAAGGCGTGCGAGAGTACAACCGTGTCGCCTTCTCGGACCCCGGCCTGATGAGCACGCTGGTGCCGCTGCGCGACGGCGTCACGGTGAGCCTGCGCGTGGCATAGGGCGGGCGCAGCCACCGTTTCCTCCGGCGGCTTGGACGCCACCAACAAGCACCACCCATGGAGAGTCATGGATGGGAGCGAGGCAAACCATCTGGTGGCCCACTTGGTCATTCTGTGGAATCTATCTTTAGCATTTACAGGCAAATGACGACAGAGATCTATGTTCGCCCACACTGGCAGCGGACGTCAAGCCGGAGCAGAAAGCAGCACGTCGATCTCCCCACGCCGCACGACATGGTCCTGCCCGCCGACGTGCTGGATTTTCACGGCGGCAGCCGCGAGGCCCCAGCGCAACGCCTCCTCCATGCTCTTTCCATCATGCAGCGCAGCGTACCAGCCGGCCCGCAGCGCGTCGCCGGCGCCGGTCGGGTCGACGACGCGGACGGGGAAAGCTGGCAAGTGAAGCGGCTTCTGCTTGTTGCGATAGAGGCTGGCGCCCTTCTCGGCCCGCGTGACGACGACGCTCTCCACGTGGTCGAGGAGCTGCTCAGGGCCACCG
>JAIVGU010000141.1 GCA_020201445.1 Halobacteriales archaeon | reverse complement strand
AAGCGGTTCGACAAGGCCGACCTCGCCGACCCGCTCCTGGGCAAGCGGGAGTGGGACGAGGCGGCCCGCTCCATCCCCAACGACCTGCGCGGCGCCCTGCGGGAGAACCACCGCCGCATCCGCGCCTTCCACACCCTCCAGATCGGCAAGGAGCAGCGGCGCGACACGGCGCCGGGCCTCCGCCTCGGCCGCCGCGCCATCCCCCTCGACGCGGTGGCGTGCTACGTCCCCGGCGGCCGCGCCAGCTACCCCAGCACCGTCCTGATGACCGCGACCCTGGCCAAGCTCGCCGGCGTGCGCCGCATCGTGGTCGCCACCCCGCCGCGCCCCGACGGCACCGTGGACCCGGGGGTGCTGGCCGCCGCGCGCATCGCCGGGGCGACCGAGGTGCTGCGGGCCGGCGGGGCGCAGGCCATCGCGGCGCTCGCGTTCGGCACCAAGGCCATCGCCCCCGTGCAGGCCATCGTCGGCCCCGGCAACGCCTACGTCACGGCGGCCAAGGCGCAGGTCGCCCACCTGGTCCGCACCGACGCGCCGGCGGGGCCGAGCGAGCTGCTGGTCGTCGCCGACGCCACCGCCAAGCCGGTGGAGGTGGCCCTCGACCTCCTGGCGCAGGCGGAGCACGACCCCGACGCGCAGGTCCTCCTGGTGGCGACCGCGCAGCGCCTCGCCGACGCCGTGGCGGCCGAGCTGGAGGCCCGCGTCCCGCAGCAGCCGCGCGCCGAGGTCATCGCCGCCAGCCTGCGCGGCCACGGCGCCCTCCTCGTCGCCAAGGACCTGGCCGAGGCGCTGAAGTTCGCCAACGCCTACGCCCCCGAGCACCTGAGCCTCATGGTGCGCCAGCCCCGGGCGGCGCTCGCCAAGGTGCGCAACGCGGGCTCCGTGTTCCTCGGCAGCCACACGCCGGTGAGCCTCGGCGACTACGGCTCCGGCACCAACCACGTCCTGCCCACGATGGGGCACGCGGCGCTGCGGGGCGGGCTCTGCGTGGACGACTTCCGCAAGTGGCTGACCTGGCAGGAGGCGACCCCCCAGGGCCTGCGCTCCGTGGCCGGGGACGTCGTGCGGGTGGCGCGCGCCGAGGGGCTGCACGCCCACGCCGACGCCGTCGTCGAGCGCCTGGCCCCCTCCGAGGCAGGGAGTCCGGGGAGCGCGGGGGTGCCACGGCCCCAGGACGCGGGCCTGCGCCAACCCTCCAAGAAATCCTCGAAATCCCCGGACTCCCTGCCCGGCCCGGGGCGGGGGACGGGCGGATGACACGCATCGACGGGTGGGTCCGCGCCCCCGTCCGCTCGCTGAAGCCCTACTACAAGGCGCCCGAGGTGGAGGGCGCGCTGCGGCTCGACCAGAACACGAACCTGATGGGCCCCAACCCCTGCCTCGCCGCGCTGCGGGCCGGGGACGCAGAGAGCCAGTACCCGAGCCGGGACGCCGACGGCCTGCTCGCGGCGCTGGCGGAGTTCCACGGCCACTCCCCCGACAACTTCCTCGTGGCCAACGGCGGCGACGAGGCGCTCGACATCCTGGTGAAGGCGTTCGGCGAGGCGGGCGCGGTCTTCGCCACGCCGACGCCGAGCTACAGCCTCTACCCGTTCTACCCCCGCATGGCCGGCATGAGGTTCACCGAGGTCCCGCTGCGCGCCGGCTTCGCGGAGCTGGACGCCGCCGCCATCGTGGCCGCCAAGCCGCGCATCACCATCGTGGCGTCCCCCAACAACCCGACGGGCAACCGCTTCCCCGCCGACCAGGTGCAGCGCCTCGTCGACGAGGTGGACGGCGTGGTCGTGGTGGACGAGGCCTACATCGAGTACGCCGGCCTCAGGCACAGCCTCCTGCCGCGCATCGAGTCGCACGACAACCTCGTCGTCCTGCGCACCTTCAGCAAGGCGTACGGCCTCGCGGGCCTGCGCATCGGCGTCCTCGCCGCCAACCGGGAGCTGATGGGCCGCCTGCGCCTCGTCAAGCCGCCGTTCAACCTCAGCACCCTCGCCGAGCGCGCCGCCGTCGCCGCCCTCGACCAGCAGGAGTGGGTCGACGCCGGGGTCCGCACCGTGCGCTCGGAGCGCGAGCGCATGGCCACCCGCCTCCGGAAGCTCGGCTTCCGCGTCCACCCCACCGACGCCAACTTCCTCCTCACCGACCCGCCCCTCGACGCGGGCGAGCTCTTGCTCCGCTTGCGACAGCACGGCATCCTGGCACGCACCTTCCCGAACAGCCCCGCCGTGCGCCACTGCATCCGCTTTACCGTTGGCAGGCCGGAGCACACCGACCAACTCGTGCAGGCCTTGCAGGCCATCTTGGGCCAGTAAACCCCCTGCCGACAGGGAGCCTGCTAGTTGCTGACCATGATGGATTCCACCTGGACGATGGTGCCGTAGAAGCGAACGTATTTCCTGTCATGCATCGCCTGCCGAACCTCCTCGTCATCGCCCAAGGAAGAAAAACTCGCAGAAGCCGTTCCGGTTTGGCTGGCCCTTGTCAACACACGGGCCAGATCGCCCGGCAGATGCGCGGCTTCTTCCCCCGTCATGTTGTAAACAGGACCGTCTGGGGTGCCAGTGACCCGGCTGAAGGTGACGGTGTAGGTCGTGTCGTTCCACACGCGAAGGAAGAGCGAGGCAAAAACAACAATCACAAGCAGAATCACAGGCGCGACGAGGGTCCAGAACCAGATGCGACGGTAGAACGGCTCGGTCATGTCAACAGATACATGTTCTTGCAGGCTTTGCAGGCCATCTTTCACCAGTAGACCCCTAGCGATTCAATCGTGGACAGATTCAATCAGGAAAATTGTCCCCTGATACCGGATGTATCTGCTGTGATTGACTCCTTGGGAAAGCCGGCTAACATCGTCGGACGAGTCCAAGTGCAAATAAGCAGTCCCCATCTGTTTCGCCTTCATCAAGACCTGTGGAACATCGCCCGGCAAGTGTCTTGCCTGTTCATCCGTCAGGTT
>JAIVGU010000317.1 GCA_020201445.1 Halobacteriales archaeon | reverse complement strand
CGCTCGCGCAGCTCCAGGGTGCTGGGGCGCGGCGGGCGGCCCTTGCCCGAGGCGCCGGGGGCGGCGCGCGACAGGGGCGTCACGCTGAGGCCCTTGCCGTAGGGCCCGGGCTGGATGCGCACGATGCTGCCGTCGGGGAGGGACAGGTCCATCTTCCCCGTCAAGGCCAACGGTCCGGTCTCCTTCGCCATTGGCCTCCCCAAGGCCAGGATGATGATAATGGTTCTGACCGTTCTGTTTATGTTGAACGCCAGGGAGCCCCCAGGAGGGAACGGCCGGCTATGCATCCGTGATTGCGGGGGAGGGCCGGCCCCAGAAGGCGTGGGTGCGGGCGAACGTCAATTCGGCCTGCAGGAGCTCGCGCCAGAACGCGGGGTTGGCCGGGTCGGCGACCTTTTGCAGGATGCGGGCCGCCGTGTCGGGCCCGACGCCGCGCGCCACGAGGCAGCGGCACGCGAGGGCGCCGAAGCTCGCCACCAGGGCCCCGTTGCGCAGCAGCCGCTCGCGCTCGCCGGCCTGCTCCGGCGGGACGCGCTTGAGGCGCAGCAGCCGCGCCTGCCCCTCGTTCCACGGCCGCAGGCAGGCGACCTGGATGGACTGGCAGCGGCGGCAGGCGATGCGGCGGGGCAGCAGGTCGACGCGGCTTTGCCACACGTTGCCGCAGGCGCAGCAGGCCAGCAGCGCGTCCGACTCCTCGATGCGCTTGCGGACGGCGGCCAGCAGCGCGTCGTCGGTGCGCGGGGTGGCCAGCAGGCGGCGCGCCAGGTCCTGTCCCAGGAACGTCAGGGGTCCGGTCCCCTGCACCTCGACGCGGAGCCGGCCTTCCTTCAGCGCCACGACGAACGCCCGCACGGCGGCGAGGTCCATGCGGTCGTGGATGAGCCGCGACAGCGTCTCCTCCTCCAGCGCCGAGTGCTCCAGCAGCGCCTCGATGCGGCCGCGCGTCGTCTGGTTCGGGTCGAGGTCGGGCGGGAGGGCGCCGAACTGCTTGGCGACGTGGACGAGGTGGTGGCGCACCTGCGGCGACTCGCGCAGCAGCAGCGACAGCAGGAGGTCCAGGCTGCCCGGGTCGAGGCTCTGCCACGCCTCCAGGATGGCGGTGGCGGGCGTCTGCTCGGGGAAGGTGAGGTGGATGCGGTAGGCGTCGCACTCCATCGCCACCGGCGCGCCGAGCCGCTGCGCGAGGAGCCCCTGCGTGATGCGGCCCAGCGCCTCGTTGCCGCGCGTCCCCAGCGGCACGTTGCACACGACGAGCCGCTTTGCCATCTCCAGCGTGACGACCTTGTCCGTGGCGACGGCAAGCCCGAGCGCCTGGTGGTCGCGCAGCACCTTGGCGCAGCGCTCCAGCAGGCCGGGCGCGAACGGGTAAGTGTCCGTGCCCGTGCCGGAGAGGAGGGCGCCGCGCAGGGCCGCGACCTCCTGCGCCACCTCCAGGCTGACCGGGAGCTGGCTGCCGGTCCACTGCGGCACGGGCCCAAGCTCCTTGACCGGCACGACGCGGACGCGGGCTGCCTCCACCTCGATCTCCAGGACGCGCCAACTGCGGCCCGCCATCACGATGAGCGCGCCGGGCGCCATGCTTGCCGCGACGAAGGCGTCGTCCACGGT
Source organism: Halobacteriales archaeon (assembly GCA_020201445.1). Next base: position 1,354 of record JAIVGU010000317.1, on the reverse strand, counting down.
GCCGACGGCGCGCTTGCTCGACTCGTCGACGACGCGGTAGGTGCGCTCGTCCGGGATGAGGCTGATGTGGCCGAGGAAGTGCCGGCGCGCCCGGCCGCTGCGGGCGATGCGGTCGGCGCCGCCCCGGCCCTCGGCGGGGAACAGCGTCTTCACGTCCTGAAGGCAGGACCAAGCGGCGTCGAACAGCGCGTCGTCCAAATCCATGAACGGCCCCGCGCGGCCGATGACGGCGCGGCACCACTCCTTCTGCGCCTCGCGGTACTCGTTGGCGAGCGCCACAAGCTGGTTGGCCAGCACCACGAGCGGCGCCTCCCGGATGAGCAGCGGCTCCAGGCGGCCCTCGGCGGCGCGGCGGGCGACGGCGGCGCACTCCATCGCGTCCTCCTCCCCTGCCGCGACGAGCGTCCCCATCGAGACGCCGCCGACGCGGTGGCCGCTGCGGCCGAGGCGCTGCACCAGCCGGGCGACGCTGCGCGGGCTGCCGACCTGCACGACGTGGTCGATGGCGCCGACGTCGATGCCCAGCTCCAGGCTCGACGTGGCGACCAGGCCGCGCAGCTTCCCCGCCTTGAAGCGCTCCTCGACGTCGGCGCGGTGCTCGGCGCTCAGGCTGCCGTGGTGCAGGCCCAGCAGCGGCTCCGCGCCCTCAGGGTCGAGCATCGCGCTGCGGCTGGCCAGAAGCTCGGCGCCGTCGCGGGTGTTGTGGAAGACGAGGACCCGCTGGTGCTCCTGCACGATGCGGTGCACCTCGCGCACCTGGGCCACGACGGCGGGGGGCAGGCTCAGCTCGGAGGCAAGCTGCTGGTCCTCGGGCCGCTGCTCCGGCTCGACGACGGTGAGGCGGATTTCCTTGCGCGCCTCGACGACGACGGGCACGACGTCACGCCCCTTCCCGGCGAGCCAGCGGGCGACGGTGGCCGGGTCCGCGACGGTGGCGCTCAGGCCGATGCGCTGGAAGCCGCCGCCGGCCCGCGCATGGGGTTTGCCGGGGCCGTCCCGCTCCCGCGCCGGCGTGTCGCGCAGGGACTTGGGCTGGCCGACGACCTCCTCGACGCGCTCCAGCGCCACGAGCATCTGGGCGCCGCGCTCCGACTGGGCCAGATCGTGCACCTCGTCCACCACGACGAAGCGGACGGTGGCGAGGTGGCGGCGCAGCGTATCCCCGTAGAGAAGGAGTTGCAGCGTCTCCGGCGTGGTGATGAGCAGGTCGGGCGGGCTGCGGGCCTGCCGCGCGCGCTCGCTGGTGGAGGTGTCGCCGTGCCGCACCCCGATGGCGACGTCCAGGCCCGCGGCCCAGCTTGTGAGGCGGCCCATCAGGTCGCGGTTGAGCGCCCGCAGCGGCGTGACGTAGAGC
>JAIVGU010000140.1 GCA_020201445.1 Halobacteriales archaeon | reverse complement strand
GGCGGCCGGCAAGCTGCGCGCGGCCCGCGACTACGTGGAGTGGGTCTCCGCCCGCGACCCCAAGGCGCCGCGCGCCGGCCTGCAGCAGACCGTGTACCGCGAGCTGCGCGCCCTGGGCGGGGCGCGGGGCAGGCGCCGCCGGGCGGGCAACGGGACGCGCGGCCGCGCCCCGCACCCGGCGACGCTGGCGCTGCGCGAGCGGCTGGCCAAGGACAAGGAGGCCGGACCCTTGAAGGAGCCCGCGCACTACATCCGCTGGCTGGTGGAGCGGTCGGACCTGGGGCTGAAGAAGGCCCGCCCCATCGTCTACCGCGAGTTGCGCGCGCGCGCCTGACGGTCCCCGCACAGGTCGGGGCGGGCGATGCTGCGGCCCCCCGGGCTGTCCCGCAACGCCCTAGCCTCGCCCCTCCAAGCGGAGTGCGGTCACCATGGCCCGCTCTCCACTGCGCCCGACGACTGCCCTACCGGCCCTCGCCCTCTTCGCCGCCCTTGTCCTCGCCGCCATCCGACCAAGGACGACGGCATGCCGGAGAACCACTTCCTGAACGGCCCCTTCCACCTCCCGGAGGGCCACTACAAGGTCTTCGCCAGCGACACCATGCATGACAAGATGAAGGTCTTCTGGGTCGAGTGCGAGGAGACCACGACCGGCACCACCACCGGGACGACGACAGGTCCCTCGACGGAGGTCCCGGTCTTCCCCTCGGCCATCGCGCTGGTGGCCGGAATCGGTGGCGCCGTCGCGGGCAGCCTGTTCCTGCTGCGCCGCCGCCTCTGAGGCAGGGCCAGCCCTTCTCTCCCTCTCCTTCCTGTTTTTTTGTCGCAGGACAAGAGACAAAACGGGCTGCGCAAGCCCGGCGCCGTTGCCCACCCGCCCAAGCGTCCCCCGCCAGGAACCACAACCTTCTTGCCACACGGCCTGGGTCGAACGGCGTGGCGAGCGCCCTCCAGGCCTTCACGGACTCGGACCTGGGGGTCGCGACCGCCACCAGCCTGCACACCCTGGGGGCGCTCGGCTTCCTGGGCGGTGTCCTCGCCTACGTCGCGTGGCACCGCGCGCTGCGGCAGGGGCAGGACCACCCAGGGCTCCTGCGCGGCGCTGCGTTCACCACCTATCTCTCCATCGCGGCCAACCTGCTGGGCGGCTTCCTGCGCACCTACGAGTCGGACCACCCGCGCCTCTCCAGCTTCCCCACCTCGCCGTGGGTGCAGGCCATCGCGGTCAAGCACCTCTTCCTGTTCACCGCGATGGGCGCGGCCGTGGTGCTGTTCGAGCGCACCGTGCCCCGCCTGCGCCGCGCCGCCGCGCAGGGCCGCCTTGCGGAGGTCTCCACAGCGCCGCACCGGGTGGGGACGGCGCTGGTGTTCACCGGGATCGCCGTGGCGGCCCTGCTTGGCTCCGTGAGCCAGGTCGTCGCCATGTTCCCCGCCGATCCGGTCCAGGAGCCCCACGCCATGGAGATGGCGCGCTACCAGAACTTCACCGGCACGCTGGACGGCACCCCCGCGGCGCCGGCGCACGGCGGAGGGGCGTTCCTGGTGCCCGGCAACGCGACCGTGCTGCGCTTCACGGTCGACGCCGGCGGCGCACCCGCGCTACGCATCACCCTCACGGAGCCCGACGGCACGGCGCACACGGTGGCCGACGGGAGCGTGACCTTGGTGGACCGCCCGAAGCCGGGCGCGTGGCGCTTCGACCTCGACGCGCCGGTGGGGACGGGCACAGGGTGGAGCGCGTCGGTCAGAATCACCGAGGCCATGTCGCGCTGAACCGCGAACTGCGCGAAACCTTGGAGATTTCCCTCTTCATGCCCTTCGCGGCCAGTGGGGACCTCAGCGTTTCTTGGCCTGCTGCGCCTTGGCGAACGCCGCGCGCACCGCTTGCTGGAGCGCAGGCTCCGGGCCCTGCGTGGGCTGGACGCGGACCCAGCCAAACAGCCTGAACACGGCGCCCTCGGGCTCGCCGAGGGTGAAGCCGGCCTGCGCCAGCTCGGCCCTCTGCGGCGGGTCGAGCAGCACCTCCACGGCGCCGGGGGCCGCGCCGCCACGGAACAGGCGCACGAACTGGTTGCAGCCCACGATGAGGGCGACGTGCTCCTTGCCAAACTCGGACTGCAGCTCCGCGCCCGCCGCCGCCGCGCACTCCTGGGCGGTGTGGACGAGGCCGAACAGGACCTGCCTGTGGCCAGCGGGGACCGGCGTGCGCTCCAGGAGCTTGAGCGGGCGGTCGTCGCTGGCCGGCACCGTGGGGGTGTGGTCCACGGGTTCGCCCAGGCGTGCGGGCACATGGCCGTTGCGCCTTGGGAAGTGCGAAAACACGATTCCGCAGAGACGTTTGGTCTTCCTGGTCCAAACAGCAATTTTCACAGATGCCTTTCCCGAGTGCCGCGCCAGGAAGGCATCTGTAGGATTCGCACCCGACCAGAAAAGCCCCAAACCATCTGGGAACTATGTGTTCAGGGGAAACAAGCGGCAGGCTCACAGCCTCTCCCCCGCTCGCCTTGCCGTGGACTTCGACGCCCTCGCCGTCGGCCCGCCGCCCCAACTCCCGCTCCCGGTCTACGCGGCCCGCCGCAAGGCGCTCGCCCGGCAGCTCGGCGACGGCAACGCCCTCGTGGTCGCCACCCACCCGCCGCACCAGTACAGCAACGATGTCGACTACCTGTTCCGTCCGCACAGCGACTTCTGGTACCTGACCGGCTTCGATGAGCCCCGCGCGGCCCTGGTGCTGCACGGCGGCTCCGGCGCGACGGACCTCTTCGTGCAGCCGCGCAAGAAGGAGGCCGAGATCTGGACCGGCCGCCGCCTCGGCGTCGAGCGCGCCCCCGGGGCCCTCGGCATCGACCGCGCGCACAGCTTCGAGGAGCTGTCCGCTGCGCTTCCCGGCGTCCTCGGCAAGGCGAAGGTGCACGCCATCGCCGGCCACGACCCGGCCGTGCGCCGCCGCGTCGTGCGCGCCGCCGGCCGCCGCCTCGTGCCCGACCCGCAGGACGCCCGCCCCGGCGGCCCCGCGAAGAAGCCCGCCAAGCCGAAGGGCCGCCCGCATGGCAGCCAACTCCTGCACGAGATGCGGCTCGTCAAGTCGAGCGACGAGCTGAAGATGCTCCGCAAGGCGTGCGACCTCGGCGTCGCGGCGCACGAGGCGGCGGCGCAGCGCATCGCCGCCGGCACCCCCGAGCACCAGGTCGAGGCCGCCTTCGCGCACCACGCCCGCCACCACGGCTCCACCGGCGTCGGCTACCCCTCCATCTGCGGCTGCGGCCCCAACGCCGCGGTGCTGCACTACGTCACCAACCGCGGCACGCTGCGCAAGGGGCAGCTCTTCCTCGCCGACATGGGCTGCGAGTGGGGCTGGTACACCTCCGACATCACCCGCACCTACCCCGTCGGTGGCGAGTTCTCGTCCAAGCAGCGCGAGTTGTACGACCTCGTCCACAAGGCGCAAAAGGCCGCGCTGCGGAAGGTCAAGCC
>JAIVGU010000139.1 GCA_020201445.1 Halobacteriales archaeon | reverse complement strand
GCCAACGACCCCAACATCCCCCTGCACGGGCGGACGCTCGTGTGGAACATCATGTCGCAGTTGGAGACCCTCGCCTAGACGAGGCGTCGCGGGTTGTCGCTGGCGTGTTGCGGCTTCAAGGCCGGCGCCAGGGGTTGCGGCTCACAGGTCACGCCTGCCCCTGCGCAATGTTTAACATTAGGTTTAACACATCCTTGGCTGTGGCGGACGTCTCGCTGACCGCGCCCGTGAAGCGGGTGGGCAACTCGCTGGCCATCTTCATCCCGGCCGACAAGGCGCGCTCGGCGCACCTCAAGGAGGGGGACACGGTGCATGCCGTGCTGAAGCCCGAGGCTCCCGAGGTGCTGGGCCTCCTGCAGCACCTTGGCCTCGGCCCCTTTAGCCGCCGCGACGAGGGGCTGTGGCATGACCGCGCGTGAGGGCGAGGTCGTCTTCGACACGTGGGCCTGGTTCGAGGTGCTCCAGAAGACTGCGGCCGGGAGCCGGCTGCACAAGGCCTACGTCGAGCCCGGCCGCGTGGTCACGCCCGCCCTGGCGCTGACGGAACTGGCGGGGAAGGTGTGGCGCAGCGGCGCGGACTGGCGGCACGCCGACGAGGTCCTGCGGGCGGTGCGCCTGCGCAGCCGCATCGTGCCGCTGGATGACGACGTGGCGGCCCTGGCGGCGCAACTCTCCAAGCCTCTGCGCGCGGCCGAGCCCCAGGCCAGCTACGCGGACGCCATCATGCTGGCCACGGCCAGGACGGCCGGCCTGCCGCTCATCAGCAACGACCGCGCGTTCCGGGGCTGTCCCGACGTGCGGCCGGATTGACGAACCCACTCCTTGTCCTGACTCCAACAGTGCTGGCCCGCCGGCAAGTCGGCATCATCTCCGGCAACGTGTCGATCACCAGCTTCGACAGGACCGGCCAGCCATTGCACCAATGGGACTAAGTCATGCCAGAGGCTTGCGGACCCATGGCCCGCGCACCCCTGCTGCTCGCCCTCGGCTTCGCCCTGCTCGCCCTCCTGCCCGCCGCGCAGGCGCTTTCCCAGCCCGACCTCACCCTCCAGCTCCCCGGCACCGGCCTCCACTGCACGCTCCCCACGCCCGACTGCCTGGAGGACTGGGAGTATTGGATCGCCACCAACGGCGAGATCAACTGGCTGTGCGAGATCGGCCACGCCTACGGCCTCACCCCCTCCCCCTGCGTCAAGTAGGCTTGCGGGGGCCACCGCGTCACGCCTCGCCCGCGGCCTCCCAGACGACGGCCTGGTCCGGCATGACCCCCACGGGGCCCTCGAAGGTGACGTAGACCGCGTAGTCGCCCGCCAGCAGGACGATCCCTTCACCACCGACCTCCAAATCGGGACCGTCTACTACGGCCAACGGTTCAATTCCTACTCCTGATATAGGGCCTCCCGGACTCCAACAGTGATGGCCCGCCGGCAAGTCGGCATCATCTACGGCAACGTGTCGAGCACCAGCTTCGACATCGCCGTCGGCGACTCCGGGCTCAAGCGCCTGGACTACGTCGAGGTGGAGTCGGAGGGCCACCGCGTCCTGGCGCAGGTCGACGCCGTCCTGCGCCGCAGCAGCCTGAGCTACGAGCAGGCCGTCTCGCTGCCGGAGGGCATCGCGGCGGACGCGCAGGACCAACTCTCTGCAAACGTCCGCGTCATCGGCTACCAGGACCAGCAGGGCCGCATCCAGACGCCGCGCACCCCGTTTCGCGCCGGCGTCCCGGTCTACCTCGCCGACGACCGGCTCGTCACGACGGTGCTGGGCCTGGAGCAGAGCGCCGAGGGCGGCGCCTACCTCGGCTTCGTCAAGGGGAGCCGCATCCCGGTCGCGCTGTCGATGGACACGGTGGCGCAAAAGCATCTTTCCGTCCTGGCGAAGACCGGCGCCGGCAAGTCCTACACCGTCGGCGTCATCCTCGAGGAGCTGCTGAAGGCCAACGTCCCCCTCGTCATCCTGGACCCGCACGGCGAGTACGGCTCCCTCCGGAGCCCCAACCTCGACGAGGGCGAGCTTGAGGCGATGGCGCGCTACAAGGTCAAGCCCAAGTCGTTCGCCAAGCAGGTCAAGGAGGTCGCCCTCGACACGCAGCTCAATCCCGACGCGCAGCGCCTCGTCCTCGAGGGCATGAACCTGGAGGGCCGCGACATCGTGGACCTCCTGGGCGGCAAGCTCTCCGGCGGCCAGGTCGGCGTCCTCTACCAGGCCATCAAGGAGATCAAGGAGCACCTGCCGGCCTACACCCTGCGCGACATCATGGACGGTGTCGCGCGCAACAAGTCGAACGCCAAGTGGAACGTCCTCAACGCCCTCGAGGTCCTGGAGTCCACCAAGGTCTTCGACATCCGCGGCACCCCGGTCAAGGAGCTTGTCGCGCCGGGGCAGTGCACCATCATCAACCTCAAGGGGGTCAACCCCGACATCCAGGAGGTCGTCGTCACCCGCATCGCGAACCTGCTGTGGGAGGCCCGCAAGCGCGGCGAGATCCCCGCCCACATCCTGGTGGTGGAGGAGGCGCACAACTTCTGCCCCGAGCGCAACGTCGGCAACGCGGTGTCGGGCGCCATCATCCGCACCGTCGCCAGCGAAGGCCGCAAGTTCGGCATGGGCTTGGTCATCGTGAGCCAGCGCCCGGCCAAGATCGACAAGAACGTGCTGTCGCAGTGCAACACGCAGGTCGTCCTCAAGGTCACCAACCCGAACGACCTCAAGGCCATCGTGCAGAGCGTCGAGGGCATCTCGGCGGAGGTGGCCGATGAAATCCAGCGCCTCGCCGTCGGAGAGGCGCTCGTCGCCGGCGGCGGCCTCACGCAGCCCGTCTTCGTCTCGGTCCGCCCGCGCCTGACCCGGCACGGCGGCAGGTCCGTCTCCGTCCTGCACCAGGAGGCAGACGACGAGGAGGAAGAGGACGTAGATGAGGCGGACAGCAAGCCGGCGCCCTTCGCTGCCCCGCGCCGGGCTCCCCTGAAC
>JAIVGU010000316.1 GCA_020201445.1 Halobacteriales archaeon | reverse complement strand
ACGTGGAGGTGGTTGTCGTGGCCGGGCCAGCGCCGGACGCCGGTGACGGCCGGGTCGTTGAACAGGACCATCTCGACCTGGAGGACGCCGTTCTGGCGCAGCAGGTCGACCAGCTCTTGGGTGCGGGCGCGGGAGTACTGCGTGCTGGGGTCGCTCCACACCGTCCCGGCCTCCGCGCCGTCGGCGCGCATCGGACGGATGTCGACGTCGAGGCCGGCCTGGTGGCTCTTGTGGGGCGGCATGAGGCCGCCAGTGCGGAAGCTGATGTCGCCGATGCCGATGCGGGGGCCGCCGGCGTGCCGCTCGGCCCAGCGCCGGCCCACCGTCAGCAGCGCCTGGATGGCCTCGAGGCGGCCGTACTGGCGGTGCGGCCGGCCGTAGGGCACGAGACCGGGCGCCGGCGCCGGGAGCGCCGCCTGCACCTTGGCGTTCGGGCCGAGGCCCAGGTGCGCCTTGAACGCGCGCCAGGTGGCGCCGTCGACCATGCCGCTGTCGCTCAGGCCCCACTCGCTGGCGTTGGCGCGCTGCCAGGTCGCCACCGCCTGCGCGAAGCCCGCCTCGTCGGCGGCGTGGCCGCGCCAACCGGTGACGGAGGCGATGCCGGCGGCGTGCGGCGCCCAGCCCAGCTCGCGGCGCAGGCGGCGGTTCTCGACGACGGCCCGGGCGAGGTCGGGCGCCGTGCCGGCTGCGGGGGTGCCGGGCGGGCCAGGCGGGGCGGCGGCGAGCTTGGGGCGCAGGGCCGCCCAGGTGCGCGGGCCGAGGATGCCATCGGCGGCGCCCGCGCCCCACGCGCGCATCTGCCACTGGTGGACCGCCTGCGCGAAGGCCTGCGGGCTGGGCGCGTGGCCGTCGAAGCCCAGCAGTCGCCCGACGCGCCCCTCCAGCTTGCCCCATCCGAGGTCGCGCGCGTAGGCGCGGTTGAGGCGGACTGCCTGCGCCACGTCGACCTTGCCGGGCGCGGCGGCCTCCTGCAGCACCGGCGTCCGCGTCGTCTCCAGCAGGGCCAGCTCGCGCTCGAGGGCGTCGCGCGGCATGCTCAGACCACGGCCTGCTCGATGACGGGGCTCGGGCCGGCGCCGAGGTCGACGCCGGTCAAGTGCTGGTAGGCGGTGCGGTAGGCCTCCACCTCGGACTCGACGGCGCCGAGCCACTGGTCGAGCGGCCCATTGAGGTTCGCCGCCCCCTCGTTGAGGCGCTCGATGTCGAGCAGGAGGCTGCGGCCCGCCTCGGCGCAGGTCAGGTGCATGGTGAAGCGCGAGGCGTTGGCAAGGTTCATCGGCTTGCCCAGCACCAGGATGTCGTAGGCGGCGGGGATGTAGCGCTCCGGCGTGGTGATGGTCGAGGGGATCCCGATGCCGTCGCGGGCGAGGCGGATGGCCCCGACGGCGCCCACGGCCCACACCACGCCCGAGAGCAGGATGTTGAAGTTGCGGCCGAACTCGAACGTCGCGAACGCCTGCTTGAGGGCAATCAGGGTCTGGCTAACCGACGTCAGGGTCATCTGCGACGCCGGCCCGCCCTGGTTGCCGCGGATGGCAGTGGCCAGGCGGCGGTCCTTGTAGTACTCGAGGGCGGCCTGGATGAACTTGTGGAACGCGTCGTTGAACCTGGGGTTCAGCTCGGCGCGGGCGCCCAGGGTCTTGCCCGCCTCCGACGTCCAGCCCAGGCAGCGGCGGTAGAGCGCGTCGCGGTCGCGGGTCGAGGAGGCCAGGCCCATGCGGGTCTGGCGCACCATGGACTCGAACACGGTGGCCTCGGGGCCGGAGCGGGGCAGGAGGAGGCGGCCGCGCACCGCGTAGTCGTCCAGGATCTGGCCCAGGATCTTGAAGATGCCAAGCCGCTCCATGTAGAACAGCCACACGATGTCGGCGACGTACAGGTTGCGCAGGCCGACGTACAGGTAGGGCTCGGCGCCGGAGACCTGGTTGTTGCGGAAGCTGCGGCCGCGGTTGCCGTCCAAGACGATGCACGGCTCCTCGTCGCCGCACGTGCAGTCGCGGATCTCCGGGACGGTCTCCAGCGACTCGCACTGGCTCTGGGCGCCTCCCTCCGGCAGTTGCGACTCTTTCGAGGGCGTGATGCCGGTCTCGGTGTACTGCTGCCAGGTCCCGGCGACCTTGAAGTACTCGTCGAAGAAGCGGCGGTTGACCTTCATCTCGTTGATCTGCCCTTGGGTCAGCGTGCCGCTGGCCGCGGCGTCGCGGTCCACCTGCAGCGCCCCGGCCATGAGGAGGCCGGCGTGCTCCGGGAAGACGACGACGGGGGGGTATTTGGTGACGCGGTCGACCATGGCTAGGCCCCCTGGTCGACCCGCCGCGCGCTGGCGCGCGGGCCGTTGTAGTCGTTGAAGTCCTTGACGAGCTGACGGCGCACCCTGCGGTCGTCCGTGCTGGCCTGCTGGATGACGATGAAGCCGGGGTCATCCTCGGTGAAGCGGCGGGAGTCGCCCTTCTGCGGGTCGACGGGCCCGGCCGGGGCCGGGGTTCCGGCCGCGCCCGAGAGCGACTCCTGGGCCTGGCGCTGCTTGACCTCCGCGCGGACGGCGACGACGCCGCTGAAGTCGTCGTCGTCCATCTCCCGGTCCATCTTCTCCCAGGCTTCGGCGAGCCGCTCCTTGCTCCCCGCCAGCAGCGTGCTGAGGGGCGTGTCGGCCGCCTGGACGGCTTCCTTGGGGCCGATGCCCTTCAGCGTGACGAGGAAGGCCATCGCCTGGAGCCTCTCGGCCTCGGCGCGTTTCGTCTTGCCGCCCACCGCGGCCGCGACGCTCTCCGTGGGCGCAGAGGCCAGGTCGAGGGTGCTGACGATGCCGATGCGGTTGAGGGTGATGGCGCGCGGCTCGCCGATGCCGTCGATGTAGGTGATATGATGGTCCTCCCAGGCGGCCTTGCTCATGCGCTGGCCTCCAGGCGGGGCAGGCTCCTAGCGGGCGGCGATGGGGCAGGCGTCGAGGGGGGGCGGTGGGTTGCGGGCATGGGG
>JAIVGU010000315.1 GCA_020201445.1 Halobacteriales archaeon | reverse complement strand
GCGCATGTTCTCCAAGGGCTCGCCCGTGGTGTAGCGGAGGTAGAAGAGGCCAGAGTTGTTGACAACCTGCTCCAGCTTCTCATGGAGCTTGGCGGGGTCCTTGGCCAGCAGCGCCCACTTCTTCGGGTTGGTGTGGATGGCGCGCATGATGTTGTGCACGCCGCGGCCGTAGCCGAAGGCCTGGTCGATGGAAGGAGCGAAGCCCAGGACCTTGCGGAGATAGAAGTCGTGGGGGCATTCGATGTAGTAACGAAGGTCCGTGAACGACGTTGCCAGCCGTTGGTCCGGATTCTCCTCGGACTGGTGGAAGGTCAGCCCTTGGATGGCCGCAGGCTCAGTCGTCCTGGCCCTCCCTCCCACACGGGTGACTATATCGCTGGCCTCCGCGAAGAACTGGGATTCGTTGCGGCCGGACCGTGAAACGGCCAGGTATCGCTCAGCGCGGGTGAGGGCGACGTAGAGGAGACGGCGCTCGTTATCGAGGTTTGCGTTGTCGGCGAGCGCCGAGAGCTGGATGCGTTGCAGGATGGGGCCGTCGTACGGCCGGGTGGGGATTTCGCGGGCCTTCTTCGTCGGGAACCTTTGCCAGTTGACGTCGGCGACGAAGACTGCGGCGAACTCGAGGCCCTTGGCGGCGTGGATGGTGGTGACTGAGACGGCGTCGGGTCGGGCCAGAAGGGGGGCTTCATCGCTCTTGGCGTTCTTGGCGCCCCAGATGGTGAGGGTGACGATTTGCGACTTAAGGTCGTCCGCGGTCGTCCATCCGGGCGTCTCGAATTCCTTGACGATGGAGCTGAGCTGGCCGAGGTGGAACATGGCGGTCTGGTGGCGGCCGGGCAGGCCATCCCACGTTTCGACGCCTGCTTCTTCGAGGATATAGTGATAGATGGTCTGCGGGAAGACACGGCGGATATTCGTACGGCGTTGCAGCCATGCCTTCAGGGGGGCGCTCTTGATGCCCGTGACGTCCTCGGGCCGCGCGGGTTCCTCGTCGTCGAGTCGTTTGGCGATGAGGTCGGCGACCCTCACAAGGTGGTCGGGGAGGCCGTCGGGGAGCGTGAGGCCCTCCGTGTTGCATTGGGTCCAGGCGGCGCGGATGAGTTGCTCAGGGGTTGAATCGGTAGGTATGCCGAGCACGTCGTTAATGCGCGCGGGAAGGCTGGCGCCCCATGTAGCTCCGTAGAATTTTTGCATCCCGGCGAGGCGGCCGAGGACGCCCGTGATGAGCAGCACTTCGGGTTGGGAGAAGAGGTCGGGGCCGGCGCGCACGACGGCATCGATGCCGTGTCGGCGAAGGGTTTCCATGTATTGGCGCGCGGAGGTCGCTGACCGGAGAAGGATGGCGATGTCCGCCAGCTGGAGGCCGCGGTGGCCGTCGTCGGTGTCCTGCGCGGCCCCCGTTCCATCGCCGGGCACGAGGCGGCGGATGGTGCGGGCAATCCAGTCGGCCTCGTCTTGACGGTCCGCGAATTGGCGGGTAGAGACATGCGAGGCGTGCAGATCCATGCGCTGTTTTCGCCCATGCGACATGTCGGGGCTTGGCAAGTCCGGGCGCGTGGTAATCGTGTCGGCCCAGGCGTTGGCGGCGTCGATGATGCGGGGAGTGGAACGGAAGTTGTCGGGGAGTTCAATGACGGCGCCTTTTGGGTCGGCCCTGACTTCCGATTGAAGGTCGGCCATGAGGTCGACGCGCCCGCCGCGCCATGCGTAGATGGCCTGGCGGTGGTCGCCGACGGCGGTGAGGCCGCAATCAGGGCCTGTGAGCAGGTCAATGAGTCTGCGCTGGACAGGGTTGATGTCCTGGACCTCATCGATGACGACTAGGCCGACTTTTTCGCGCAAACCCGCAAGGATGTCCGGGTTGTCCTCCAGCAGGCTGACGAGTTCTTGTTGGCTGGTGCTGAAGTCGAGGAAGCGACGCGCACGCATGTATGCGTAGAGGCGGGCGGCGGAGACGGCGAAGGCCTGTGCCAGCGGGCTTGTGCCGACGTCAGTCGCCAAGGTAGCCTCCTTGACCCAGTCCGCTTCCTTTCCGGGTTCGAGTGGAGCTTCCGCATCGGGGAGGTTTACCTTGAGTTCGCCGTATTCGTTCAGGAGGTCGTAGCCGTCCAGGAAGGAGTCGATTGCCTCGTAGAAGCCCTCGCCCGCGGCTTGCCGGTACGCCTTCAGTGCCAGAAGCCCGTGGAAACGGCGTTGGACGAGGGTGATGCGAGCGGCTTCCTGGAGAATGTCGTAGTTGTGATAACGGTCGGGGTCGACGTCCTTGAGGGCCTTAAGGCAGTAGCCGTGGATGGTGCCAATGTACATGCCGCCGAGGCTGGGGTCAGATTCCTCGCGGCTGACGCGGGCAATCTGCTTGCGGACGCGGAACTTCATTTCCTCGGCGGCCTTTTCGGTGAAGGTGAACGCGACGACGCTTTCGCGAGGGACGCCCCTCACGGCGACCTGCCAGGCGATGCGGCGTGCCACGACTTCCGTTTTTCCTGACCCGGCGCCAGCGACAATGACAAGACGCCGCGCGTCGGCCACCACGGCGGCCTGCTGATGTTCAGGGGTCAGTCGCTCAAGTAGGAGCTCTTTGACTTCTTCTGGGGGCTTCCACGGGCTTGGCGGTTCGGGCACAGTGTGCCTCCTCGGCACGAGGGCCTTGGGGGTAATTCCCTCAATCCGCATGAGGGGCAGCGGGCCTTGAAGTGCTCGGTTCACGAAGGCGCTTCCGCATGCCGTGACTGACCGCACTCACGCAGGTCGACCCCTCGAAGTGGGCGCCTCTGCCTCGATGTTGTTCTGGGTCAGCGCAACATGTCTTTCCCAAGATCCGAAGTTCCAGGCCTCGCAGATCGGCACGACCAGGCATTCCAGCAGAATGTTTCGGGCCGCGCTTGCGCCCCTGGCAACTCTGCCTGTGTTTTCCTCGCACTTGGCGAGTGATAGGTAGTGCAGGTCTTCGGCATAGGTCTTAAGCGGCGCCTTGTCTGGGGC
>JAIVGU010000138.1 GCA_020201445.1 Halobacteriales archaeon | reverse complement strand
GTGTATGCCCGATGAAGGCCCCCCACGCATCGTCCGCTCCTACCACCCGAGCTGAGCGCTGGTTCTCCAAGCTGCCTGCCCTTCTGTTGACCTTCGTCTCGACCGTGGTCGTTCTTTTCCCTGCCGTGCAAGCCAACGACATCCATGCCCAGAATGGCACTTACGGCTCTCAAGACTACATTTATTCGGCGGGAACCGGCTCCGAACACAGTTTTGGCCAGGGGTTCACCATGCCGACGGGCTCTCCGGCGACGGGTTTTAGCTATCAGCGCCTCCACCATTTTGGAGTTGTCATGGCCAAAAGCGGTACGGCGGGTTATTGCGTTTACGCAGAGCTGCGGACCGATTATGCCAGCTCTGCCTATGCTACCTCAAGCTGCGTGGCCGATTACAACCTCCCTGGCACCCCCAGTTGGGTGAATTTCAACTTCCCCAGCACCATCTCTGTGAACCCAGGCCAGACCTACTTCCTCATGGTTCGTTACTACGGTAGTTGCACCAATTGCGTGTTGGTCTTCAACGGCGGCGCCCCGAACTACTACGGGAGCTCCGCCTGGCCGGAGGTTCGCATTGGGGCCATCGCTGGCACCTACTATCAGTACTCCGGCGACCTCTCCTTCCTTGTTGCCATCGACCATACCCCTTTGATGGTCTCCAAGCGCACCCAAAGTGAAAGCCAGCAATCCACCGGCATCCAACTGACCATGGTCGGTGGCAACAATGACGACTCTGGCCGAGGCGCCAACGTCTACACGAACTGGGGCCACCACGGGATTGTCCGAAATTTTGTGTATGGCCCTGACCGGCGTGACCGGTTGGTGACCACACATGACCACGACCAAAATTGAGACGCAAGACCCGACGAACGACGACCCGGACCGGCCTTCCCGGCGGTTCCAGGAGAAAACAGGGGGATGGGGGGTGCCGCCGGTGGCCTTCAATGCGGGGAGCCTTGACGGCTTGCCCATGGCACGACGCAAGAAGGGCGCCCTGGACGAACACACTGGCCTGCCCATCGAGCTCCTCGACGACCTCCTGAAACAGTGGGGCGGGCCCGCCAAGTTGCTCGGCAACGACGGACTGTTGCGGGCCATGACGGCCGCCCTGGTGCAGCGGGCCATGGACGCCGAGATGGCGCACCATCTCGACTACGAGCCTGGCCAAGAACCGCCCGAGGGCCAGACGAATCGCCGCAACGGCAAGACGCCCAAGAAGCTGCGGACGGGCCGCGGCGACCTCGTGGTCCAGGTCCCGCGCGACCGCGAAGCCACGTTCGAGCCCGTCATGGTGCCCAAGCACCAACGCCACTTCGATGGCTTCGACGACCAGATCCTCGCGCTCTACGCGCGCGGCTCCAGCACGCGCGACATCCAAGCGTTCTTGCAGGAAACGTACGGCACCCAGGTCAGCCCGGATTTGATCTCGCGCGTGACGGACAGCATCGAGCAGGAGCTCAACTCCTGGAGAAATCGGCCCCTGGAGGCCATGTACCCCATCGTGTACCTCGACGCACTCGTGACCAAGATCCGCGACAAAGGCAGCGTCGTGAACAAGAGCATCTACCTCGCCGTCGGCGTCAATCCAGACGGAGGCAAGGAGGTCCTGGGGATGTGGATCCAAACCACGGAGGGCGCCAAGTTCTGGCTCGCCATCCTCACCGAGCTGCAGCAACGCGGCATCCAAGACATCCTGGTGCTGTGCGCGGACGGCCTGACCGGGATGCCGGAGGCCGTGGAAGCAGCGTTCCCGAAGACCATCTTCCAGACCTGCATCGTGCACGTCATTCGCGCCAGCACGCGCTTTGTTCCGTGGAAAGACCGCCGAAACGTGTGCGCCGCGCTCCGCGGGATCTACACGGCCACCGACGTGGAAGCAGCCCGCCACGCCCTCGACGAATTCGAGGCCGAACACGGCAAGCGCTACCCCATGATTGCCCCCGCCTGGCGGGCCCGCTGGACCGAGATCACCCCGTTCTTGGCGTTTCCACCGGAAATCCGGCGAGCCATCTACACCACCAACGCCATCGAGGCTCTCAACCGCCACATCCGCAAGTCCCTCAAGACGAAAGGCAGCCTCCCGACCGAGGAGGCCGCCCTGAAGCTTGTGTACTTGAACATCCTCACCGCGAAGCGATGGGGAAAGGCCCCGCCGAACTGGCAGCAAGCGAAGCTTCAGCTCGCCATCCACTTCGGGGAGAGGTTCTCCTCATGAACAACACGCGCCGTCCGGGGCGAAACACAAAATTCCTGACATTCTCGCGACCCGTGCCGGTTCAGGTCGATGGCTTTCCTGCTGGCCTTTCGTGTTACGGGGCAAACGTAAGGGAAAAGAGGAAAAGGGGTTCCGTGTTTCCTACTGTCTGTAGCCACAGGTGGCGGTGTTGATCAAGCAGAAGCCGTCCTTGCCGCAGAAGCTGGTGTTGATGACACAGTCCCCTCCTTTACAGATTCCGGTATTGACGGTGCAGTTGCCGTCATTACTGCAGACGCCCATGTTCACTTCGCAGTCTCCGCCGCCCATCACGGTGGCGGTGGCGGCCGCACTGGCGCTTCCGGTGGCCAAAATCGCCAGCACGATCATTCCGGCCAGGAGGCCGACCTTCGGGGTGTTGTTCATGCGTGTTTCCTCCATTGTTTGTCGGCGTGCTTCGGCTCTCCCGGTTGGGAGAGCCTGGCAGCCAGTCCGTAGGGACTTATTGCGACTATAGGGGATTCATTGATGAATGATTCGGTGCAGAACGTCGCGCCTTCATTTCCATTTTGGAAGCATTCGCACACTGGTTGGCCTAAGCTATGCGTGGCGCTTCTCTTTCTCCTGCAAGGCCACGATGCCGCACTCGAACGCGTGCGTGATGGAGGCAAACTGCTTGCCCGGGCCGACCCGCTGCAATACCCAGTTCATCAGCACCGGGTCCGGCGTGACGCCGACTCGCTCTTTCTTGGTGTAGGCATTTCGGCGGGGGCGGGGCATGGGCCGAAGTCCACAGG
>JAIVGU010000314.1 GCA_020201445.1 Halobacteriales archaeon | reverse complement strand
GCGCCAAGGCGACCGCGGCGCCCGCCTTGAGGGCATCGAACGGCAGGAACACGGTCGAGCCGAGGGCGACGGCCTTGGTCCAGGTGAGGCCGAGGGTGGGCGCCAGGACGAGGACGCCGCAGAGGTGGATGAGGGCGACGGCGGCGAGCAGCACGACGTAAAGGTTCAGGGCTTCGGCCCCAACCGAACCACGAATTGCACGAAGTTCACGAACCGGGGAGTTTCGTGCAATTCGTGAAATTCGTGGTTTGGTCGGGTAGCGGAGCAGCCACCAGGCGACCCCGGGGACGGCGACCGCAGCGGCGGCCACAAAGGCCCACAGGACGTCAAGGGTGCTGGAGTAGGAGGCGGCAGAGCCGTCGCCCGCGAACGTGTTGCCTTTGGCGAGGAAGAAGACGGCGGCCGAGGCGCTCGCCAGCGCAAGGACCAGCGCGAAGGCGACGCGGCGGGCACACTGGGCGGGCATCCCGGCCTCGCGGCGGCGCAGGTAGCCGCCGACGAACAGGCTTGCGGGCAGGAAGCCGACGAGGTAGCCGGCGGTGAAGCCGGTGTGGCGCGCGAGGTCGGGGACGAGGACGCGCCAGCGGTCGCCGGAGACCACCTCACTGGAGTTGAACGGGTCGGCGCTCGGCGCGAAGACGTGGAGGCCGAGAGCGCCCACGGCGAGGTAAAGAAGGACCGAGAGCGCGCCGTAGCGGGGGCCGAGCATCGTCCCGGCCAGCAGGACGCCGAAGAGTTGCAGCGTGAGCGGCACCGGCGTCCACGGGACGGGGATGGAGACCTGCGACAGCAGGCCGAGCACGCCCGCGAAGCCGGCGGCGACCGCAACCTTCGTGGGAGTGCCCCACTCGACCACCTTCGGAACCACGAATTGCACGAATTTCACGAAGAACCCTCCATTCGTGCGATTCGTGAAATTCGTGGTTTCCACATCGGTCAGCGCCCCCGCGGGTCGAGGCTTGGGGCGCTCACGGCCAGGACCTTGCCGTCGAGGGAGAAGAAGCGGACGCCGACACGCCCGACCGAGGGCCCGGTCACGACCGCGCCGCCCTGGCCGTCCGGCTCGACCTCGTGGGCGCGCAGGTCGGAGCGCAGGCCGACGCCGACGCGCTTGAGGGCGGCCTCCTTCGCGGTCCACAGGCAGGCGACCTGCTGGGCGATGTCCTCGCCGCGGCCGGAGGCGTCGAGCAGCTCCTTCAGCTCGGCGACGGCGAATGCCTCCTCGAGGAACGATTGCGGCTTGGGCTCGACGGTCTCCAGGTCGATGCCGAGCGGCGACGCGGCGACGGCGGCGACGGCGAGGCCGCCGCGGTGCGTGAGACTGAGGCGCAGGTCGGCGGGCTGCCCCGCCACGAACACCATGGGCTTGCCGTTCTCGTCGCCGCGCACCTCGACGTCGGCGGGGCGGGCGGGCCTCAGCATGGCGACCGCCTGCTTGGCGGCGAGGCGGCCGGCGCGCCACTCCTGCGCCCGCTTGGGGACGTGGAACTTGGCGTGCTGGGCCTTCTCGGCGGCGCTGAAGCGGTCGTCCAGCGGCGCGTCGGCCACTGGTTCGGCGGCGAAGTGGATTCCTGGAATCTCGGGAAGCGGAATCGCTGGGGCTGCAGGCTGCGGCGCGGGGCCGGTCTCCACCATCGCGTAGCCGGTGAGGCGGACCAAGAGGTGGCCCTGCGCGCTCACGGCCTCGGCGTCGAAGGTGCGGTTGCCGTTGGCGTCGCGCCCGGTCGGCTTGCCGCGCAGGAGGACCTGCGGGGGCAGCGGGCCGGTGTGCCAGGACTCCAGTTTCTTGATGCCAGCGGGCAGGCTCATCGCCTTCTCGTTGACCAGCGTGGCGAGGCCGCACGACTGGAACAGCGCCTCCGCCACCATCGGGTGCGCCGTGAACTCCGCCGGCCCGGCGCCGAACTGTTGCTCGGTCGGGTCGCGGAACAGCGCGGCGGCCTCGGGGGCCAGCGGCCCGGCCGCTTCGAGCACCTGGAAGCTGGGGCCGTGGAAGAACGGCGGGTAGATGCCGTCGCGGCGCAGCGTGCCATCGACCTGCGGCGGCGCGGCCTTGGGCGACGTGGCGAGCGTGCCGAAGCGCAGCGTCGCCTCGAAGTGCAGCTTGGGCTCGCCGACGGGGCGGCCGTCGGGGCCGGCGAACTGCGAGGTGAGCGTGCAGCGGATGACGGTCGTCGCGGCGCCGGGCTTCGAGGTGACGCGGGCCGACACCTTGCCCTTGGCGGGCGCGGCCTTCAACTGCTTCAGCGGCAGGGCGAAGCGCACGTCCTCGGCGCCGAGGAAGGTGGCGTCCTTGGGCGCGAGCAGCAGGCCCGCCTCCGCGAACGCCTCCAGGCCGAAGACGCCGGGCAGGTAGGGGACGCCGTCGACGCGGTGGTCGCGCATCGCGGGGTCGCGGGCCTGGTCCACGGCGACCGTGGCCTCGAGGAACTGGTCGGGCGAGATGGCGTCGACGGACTCCAGCAGGCGGAAGCGCGCGGCGCGGTCGGCGCGGACCTGGTTGGCGATGGCGAGCGCGAGGTCCCAGCCCTTCTCGACCACCTGAGCGTCCGCGTCGATGGCGCCCAGCTCGCCGGCCACGACGCACTCGCGGACGCCGGGCTGCGCCAGCTCGCGCAGGAACATCGCGACACCCGCCGCCGTCGGGATGGGCGTGACGCCGGAGGCGTGCATGATCTGCAGGATGCTGCCCTTCGTCGCCATGCCCACCTCGCCCCACGGGCCCCACGCGATGGTGGTGCCGACGAGGCTCTTGCGGCGCACGGCCTCGGCCTTGACGGCCTTGGCGAGGTACTCGTTCGCGGCGCTGTAGTCGGTCTGGCCGAGGTTGCCGAAGCGGCCCGCGACGCTGCCGAACGCCATGAGAACCTCCAGCTTGTCGTCGCGGGTCGCGGCCATGAGGGCGTCCCAGCCCTTCGCCTTGACGTTGAAGACGGCGTCGAACTGCGCGCGGTCCTTGCTCGCGAGGTCCTTGGAGATTTCGACGCCGGCGGCGTGGAGGAC
>JAIVGU010000137.1 GCA_020201445.1 Halobacteriales archaeon | reverse complement strand
GCGAGCACGGCGGTGTCGACGTAGGTGAGCCAGGGGTACAGCGGCGCCAGCGCGGGCGCGCCCTGCGACGAGCCGATCTCCCCAACGGGCTCGAACTGGTTGGTCGCCGTGTCGAGGTAGATCTCGTAGTCGAGGTAGAGGTTCACGTTGAGCAGCGGCCAGAACAGCACGACGCCGCCCGCGAAGAGGTCGAGGAAGACGTGGCTGGCGAGGTAGTAGGAGGCCAGCAGCAGCGACACCGGGGCGCCGGGGCGCCGCGCGAAGGCCCAGAAGCGCTCCGGCTCCGGCACCCGGCCGGCCTGCCGCCGCCACAGCACCAGCAGGGCGGCGAGCGGCGCGAGCGGGACGAAGAGGTTGTGCGAATACACGCGGTGCTCGCCGGGCGAGAGGTAGTCGAGGTCCTGCAGCCAGACGAGGGGGGCCCACGCGAAGACCCAGGGCCGCGGCAGCGAGCGGAAGAACGCCAGCGCGACGAGCGTCGGGATGACGATGTGCGGGACCCAGGAGACCACGGGCAGGGACGCCGCCGCCCCGTCAAACCCGTTCCGCTTGCGCGGGCCTTGCCCCTCAACCCCTGCCACGCCGCCCTTTCGAGCAGGGATTCCGGGAGTCCAGGGATGGGAGTCGCCCCGGCATCCTCGAAATCCCCGGACTCCTGCCCGTCGGGTTTCAGGCAAGGCCGGGGAGGGAGCGCTACGGCTGGCCTGGTCCCGCCTCGTTGCCGTCGAACAGCGCCTCGGGCCCCGCGTCTTCGTGCGGGGCCTCCCGCCGCGGCACCAGCTTCCCTTCCCCGGCGAGGCGGCGCTGGCTGGCCGGGGTCTGGTAGCCGGGGTGGCCGAAGCGCTTCAGGGTGTTGGCGAAGATGCCCATGATGTTGTGCACCTCGAAGGTGTCGGGGTTGCTGCGGCCCAGCACCTTGCGCCACACGCCGCGCGCCGTGCGCTGCCGCCAGCCGCGCTCCTCCACCTCCAGCACTAGGGCGTCCCAGGCGTTGTGGAGGGCCTGGAGCGCGTCGGGCTCAAGGATCCGCTCGGGGGTGATGCGCTGCGCCTGGACGCGGAAGTGCTCGTAGAGGCAGAGCGTCACGGCGTGGCTCAGGTTGAGGCTCCAGTACTCCGCGGTGGGGATGGTGACGAGCTGGTCCAGCAGGTCCACCTCCGCGCCGGTCAGCCCCGCGTCCTCGCGGCCGAACACCCAGGCGATGCTGCCGTCGAACCCCTTCAGCGCCTCGAGGGCGTCGCGGACGTCGCTGGGCTTGCGCAGGAAGTGGTTCACCGCCCGCGCCGTGCGCGCCGTCGTGCCGATGGTGAGGCTGACCCCCTCCAGCGCCTCCTTCAACGTCGCGTACACCTTCGCGCCCTGCAGGAGCGGCTTGGCGTGCAGCGCCCGCGACAGCGCCTCGTCGCAGCGGATGTCGCACCTGGGGTCCACGACGCGGAAGTCCGTGCAGCCGAAGTTGGCCGCCCCCCGCGCCGAGGCCCCGACGTTGCCCGGGTGCTGCGGGCCGACCAGGATGACGACGGGGGGCTGCACGCAGGCGGCGACGGGCTGCCGGGTTTCAGGGTTGCGCCCCCAACTGAACCACGGATTCCACGAAGTTCACGAACAGGGTCTCGGTTCGTGCAATTCGTGGGATTCGTGGTTTGGTCGGCGCGGCGAACCCTTCAAATCGCACCCCCACTTGGTCCGCCGTCTCGGAGACTGGACGTCCCCCCATGGAAGACCTCAACGGCCTCACGCCCCCCAACGCCGCCTCCCTTCCGCCCCTGGCCACGAGCGCCCTGCGCGGCGACGGCGCCCCCACCGCCAAGACGGGCACGACGACGCTCGCCATCGCCTGCCCCGACGGCGTCGTGATGGCCACCGAGAAGCGCGCCACGATGGGCCACCTCATCGGCCACAAGAACACGCAGAAGCTGTTCCCGGTCGACAGCCACCTCGCGCTCACCACCGCCGGCCTGGTGGGGGACGCGCAGATGATCGCCCGCCACCTGCACGCGCAGGCGCAGCTCTACCGCTTCAAGCGCGACAGCCGGATGCAGGTCCGCAGCGCCGCCTCGCTGCTGGGCAACATCCTCAACGCGAGCCGGTTCCAGCCCTACTGGGTGCAGCTCATCGTGGGCGGCTTCGACGACCAGGGCGGCTCCATCTACGCCGTCGACGCGGCGGGCGGCGCCATCCCCGAGCGCTGGACCGTCACCGGCTCCGGCTCCCCCTTCGTCTACGGCGTGCTGGAGGACCGCGTCACGCCGGACCTCAACGTGAAGGAGGCGGTCGACCTCGCCATCCGCGGCCTCAACGCCGCGATGCGCCGCGACTCCGCCTCGGGCAACGGCATGGACATCGCGGTCATCGACGCCAACGGGTTCCGCCGCCTCACCGAGGAGGACATCCTCAAGCGGCACAAGGCGCTCAAGCTGCCCGCAAGCTGGACGGAATGACGCCTCCCACCAACCGCGAAGGCCGCGAACTGCCCTGAAGGGCAAGCCAGCTTCCGAGGCTTCGCGCGTTTCGCGGTCCGGCGACGCAGAGGAAGCGTCATCAACCACCCAGGGCATCCTCCCCAGGAGCCGGGAAGCCGGCTCGTTTTTGGGGCACTCCCATGGCCTCCGTCGAAGACCTCCTGCGTGACCTGCGCCGCCAAGTCGACGGCATCCTGCCGCGCGGCGTGGACGTCACCGACCTCGACTTCGAGGCGCACGAGCTGGTCCTCTATACCAAGACCCCGCAGGCGTTCGCCGCCGACGGCGACCTCATCCGCAAGCTGGCGCGCGGGCTGCAGAAGCGTGTCGCCATCCGCCCCGACCCCTCTGCGCTCATGCCGGTGGAGGAGGCGGAGAAGAAGGTGCGCGCCATCGTCCCCCCCGAGGCCGGCATCACGGACCTGTCGTGGGCCGCCACGGGGGAGCTGACCCTGGAGGTGCAGCGCCCGGGCCTCGCCATCGGCGCGCAGGGCGCCACCCTCAACCGCATCCGCGCCGAGGTCGGCTGGAACCCCCGCGTCATGCGCACCCCGCCCATCCC